>NZ_JBDMZG010000117.1:0-8164 GCF_039769035.1 Pacificibacter sp. | reverse complement strand
GTCACGCACCATCATCACTGACCTTGTCGAGGCCTCGTTGCGCGCGCTTACACGGCGGATACCAAGGGCGGATTTGTTGGGATCAACGCTGGGGGCCAGCAGGTCAGGATCGCTCATAATTTCATCTCCAGTATATCGACGCCGTTGTTACGGTCTAGCACGTAGATCAGTCCATTCTTATCCACATCAACGTCATTAGATTGCGCAGGGCCACCTTGGCCGGGTTCGGGAATGTAATGCGCGACTTCAACTGGTAGATGCGGATCAGCAAGATCCAGCACCCGCAGTCCACCGGCAAACCACGTGGCATAGATTAGGGTGCTATCGAGTTTTTCGCGGAACTGGTGGCCGCCGAAACGCACACCCGGTTGGCCAACCCACGGGCTTGCGCGTTCCGTCAGATCCCAGGCAGAAACTGGCACCATGTTGTTCAGGTCAGTCACGTCCATCACCCAGATAAACCCGTGCAAACGGCCCGGTAAATGGTCATGTTCTTCATCAATCACCACCGCATAGCGCCGCCCATCGATCAACTGCTCCATCGGCATCACCGTATGCGTTGGCTCGGGTATACCCGGTTGGAATCGGTAACTGCCGATGACCTTCGGATTGCTCATATCCGTCGCATCCAGCACGCGGAAACCTGCGTGCCAAACAGCAGCCCAAAGCTCATCACCGCAGCGCATGGCGTGGTGCAGGCGCACGCCGTATCCATCCCACGTTGGCACTTCGCCGCCAGCGAGATGCTGCCCGTCCATATGCCAGCGCGACACTTCTGTGGGGTTGCTTGGATCGCTGATGTCGTAAGTCACAAGGATATTGCCGACATAGCCTTCCATCTCTGTCGAGATATAGGCGTAGCGGTCGTCCATATCAAAACGATGCACGCCAAAGCCGTGAGTTTTCACGTAAGACAGCAGTTTCGGCACTGTTTTGTCAGAGATATCCCAGATGCGGAAGCCGCCCATGTCATAGCCGCGCGCCAAAGTTTCCAGGATGTTCGGAAGATCCGCAGCTTTTAGGTTCAGCTTGGCGGCGATTTCCTCGTCCGACAGCCCCTCTGCCCGCAGGCCCGCGATCTTTTCGCCCCGCCGCAAAGGATGACGGCGATCCTGTTCGACATTGGTGATCATGATGTTGTCGACCACGCGAACCTTATGGGTGTGCGAATACTCATCCGGCGGCTCTATATGCGCGACAACCACAGGCTTGGCAGGATCGCGAACATCGATGATTGAAGTGCCCATAGGCGGCTTCATATGGCCGACATAGGCATAGCCGCCTTCAACAACGATCTGCCCGCCGCCTGCAATATCCAAACGCGCAATTTTGCGAACATTCCGCGCCAGTTCGTATTCGACTTCGACCTTCATTTCGCCACCCCTTTTTGTTTGCGTCGCCAGTTAAAAAAGATCGGCAAGATCAACGACAGCACCAGCCCGACCCATAGAACATTGCCTAGGTTGGACGAGAATAGCGTCAGGATATCGCCATCAGATTTCTTCAGCGCGAGCAAGAAATAGCGCTCCAACAGTGGCCCCAGAATGATCCCGATCAAAATTGCCGCCACATGGTAATTGGTGCGCCGCGCGATATAGCCCAGCACGCCAAAGCCAAGGGCGAGGTACATGTCGAACATGTATTCCCGCGGAACGAAACCACCGACCAGCGTGAACGAGATGATCATTGGTGCCAGATAGATTGTTGGGATCGTCGTTACCCGGCTCATATATCGGCTCAGCGGCAGGATGGTGAAAAGCATCAGGAAATAGGCAACTGCCATCGCCATGAACATGCCATAGCCAACCTTTGGTTGGTTCTCGAACAGCGACGGGCCAAAGCTAACCCCATGGAACTGCATGACAACCAGCATGATCGCGGCGGTCGCACCGCCGGGAATGCCAAGGACAAGCAAAGGCACCAGCGTGCCCGATGTGACCCCGTTATTGGCGGATTCCGGGGCGATCAAACCCTCTGGATGACCAGTGCCGTATAATTCCGGCGTTTTGGAAAAGCTGCGCGATTGTTGATAGGCGACAAAGCTAGCAATCGACGCGCCTGCACCGGGAATGACGCCGATAACCAAGCCGATAATCGACGTCCAGATGATGTGCCACCAGCGTGACAACGCCATGCGAATACCCTCAAACGTGCTATCCCAATTGCCGCTGGCCACTTCACCGCCTCTAGCAACGATCACTTTTTTCTCGATGATGATGAACGCCTCTGATACGGCGAACAACCCGACCAGTGCCGGAATAAGCGGCACACCGTCGTAAAGTTCCAGGAACCCGAATGTCGCGCGCGGCGTGGCATAAACCACGTCGGTACCAATCGATCCGATCATCAGGCCCAAGAAGCCCGCGATCAAACCTTTCAGCATGTCTTTCGACGCAATCGACGCGATAAGCGAGATGCCGAACAGCATCACCACGATCATCTCGACCGAATGCATGTAAAACCCGACGCGGGCCAAGATTGGCATCGTCGCGAGCGCAATGATTGTCGTCAGCAAGCCGCCGATGGACGAGGACACAAAGGAAATCGCCAGCGCCTGCTGGCCTTTGCCCTGTTTCGCCATCGGATAGCCATCAAGCGGCGTGGCAGCGGCCCCCGCAGTTCCCGGAATATTGACCAATATGGCCGGAATGCCCGCGCCCATGCGCGACGAGCAGTAAAGCGTGACCATAAAGATCAGCCCGGTTTGCAGCGTCATGGCAAGCGTCAGCGGCATCAAGATGATGATCGTGTTGGCGGCTGAAAATCCGGGGATACCGCCCACGATCAATCCAAGGAAAATCGTTGGAATGATAACCCACCAGAACGTGAGCGTCTCAAAGAAAACCTCGATCAGAATTGCGAGTGTCTCACCCATTGGCCAGCACCGCCTTCATCGTCGTTTCAAACCAGCCACGCGGAAACCGCGTGTCAAAGGCCCAGATAAATACAGCCCAGCCGCCAAGTGCCATGATGGCAGAAACCATAGCGATAAAGACCGGACGCTTGCCCTTTGCCAGTATGATCATGCTGATCGAAAGGAACAGGAATGTTGTAAAGGTGAAGCCAAGCATTTCAATTAAAAAGCAAAATCCAATCGTGGTGACCAGCAACCCAATCCGGCCTGTGTGCAGATCTTCGCGGCTGAAAAGGTTGGAAAATCCTAGTGATGCCTCGCCCCGGCGTAACCAGATACCACAGCGAATGATGAAAATCCCGCAAACCAGCAGCAATATCCCACCGACCGCAAAGGCGCTCACCTGCGCGGTCCACGGAGAATTCCAGATCGAACTGAAAAAGTAGAGCGTGAACACGACCGCAAGAACTGGGATGACCAGTTCTCCGCCAAGCTGTCGCTGCATTTTGTTGTTGTCCATTGTCCGTCCTACCTGTACCGAGTTTGGCCAAAAAGGCGGGCCAAAGGGTTTCCCGGCCCGCCGATTTACTTATGCGCCGCTGAGCAGGGCTTTGTATTTCGCACCCAGTTCCAGCATCGCGTTTTTGAAGGTTTCGCATTCTTCAACGCCGCCATAGCTCAGATATTCCGGCGTCCCTTTGGAGGCGATGTAAGCCTCTAGCAACGCCGGATCATCGAACGTCGCCTTGAACGTGCTGTTAAGCAAATCCATGCGATCAGGGTGATCATCCGCAGCCTTTTTGTGGATGCCAAACGCGCGGCTCGACAGCATTTCCGGCAGATCAGTGCCATAGACCGAGTTCATCGAAGGCGCGTCATTTAACGCAGCCCCGACCCGGTTTTCACCAAAGACCAGATGCGTGCGAACCGCTTCACCCGCAGCGATGACCGAGCCAGACGTGAGGACAGAGAAATCAACCTCGCCGGTGACAGCGCCAGCGACGGTGTTCTTACCGCCCGAAAGTGGGATCAGATTGAACTGCGCACCCGTGGCTTCGCCCAACGCCAGCAAACCAATAGAGGCCGGATGTGCCATGCGGCTTGTGCCAACATTCAATTTGCGCTTTTTGCCCTCGGCAATCACGTCATCGAGTGTTTTCAAGGGGCTTTCAGCACCAACAAACAAACAACCCGGATCCTTATCGACCTGACCAAAATAGATGTAGTCATTCACGTCAAAGGTCGGCGCTTGGATCGCCCAATTCAGAACCTCTGGCCCCATATTGCCAAAGATCAGGCTATAGGCATCGGGCTTGTTCTTGCCCATATAGACCTCATATCCAACACGGCCAGACGCGCCGGGGAAGAAGCCTGGTTCAAAATCAGTGCCTAGCTTAGTTTTCCAGATGCTTGTAAACGCACGGAAATTTCGGTCTGCGCCGCCGCCTTCGCGCGTCGGAATGATGACCGATATATTGCGCTCTGGATAATCCGCCGCGCGTGCGATTTGCGGAGCGGCAAGTGCGATTCCCGTTGCGGCAACGCCAGTGCCCAGGAACCGGCGACGGCTTAGATTTGATCGTTTAGTCATAGTATCCTCCCAGTTTCATTTATCGTCACGCGTCTCTTTGATGTTTCCGTTCTGGCCGCGTTGTTCCCGAACGGGTCTGTTTATATTTCTGCCTCGGGGCCTCCGAAAATCAACAACGACGCCCCGGCATAAATCAGCCGCAGCGCCAAAATTGTCAGCACCGCATTCAGCGCGAATTTGAATCGCTTTTCGTCAATCCGTGCCAAGGCCAAGCGACCCACTAAAGTACCAAGCATGCCAAATCCAATCAGCATCGCGATCAATCCAGCCCATGCAGCGAATGCAAATCCCAGTAGACCAAAAGCGATGGTTTTTAGCAGGTGCTGAACCGTCATTAGCATAGCATGGGTGGCAACATGGCCATGGCGATCCAGCTTTTGCGCTTTGACATATGTGGCCACAAACGGCCCGGTGCCGCCGAAAAACATCGTCAGAAAGCTTGAAAACAAGCCCGTAACCATGCCAGAGCGTTGCAAAAAGGCAGGAGGCGTGGCGAGCACGGACCACAAGATGAACAGCCCAACGCCAACTTGAATCCAGCCGGGATGTAATTGCACAACGACAGACCCGCCCACGAAGATGCCAATCAACGCGCCGATCGAGAACGCTCCCAGCAGCTCGAACCGCATGTATTTGACCATCAAAGCCGCACGTCCGGCGTTGCTGCCCAATTGAACAAGCCCATGCACCGGAATGATCGCCGCCGCTGGCAGTAACGTCGCCAACGCGGCCAACATAACCGCACCACCGCCGATGCCAAAAGCGACGGTGATAAATGAACCTATAAAGCTGACGGCCAACAATGTCCCGGCAATCGGCCACCCGAGGCCAGCATGTAGAATGTCACCCATCGCGCTCATGTCCTCAACACGGACGGATGAAACAGCGCCTCTGGCGTCACACGCGCTGCGGCAAGATGTTGTTGCACTGAATAGCGGCAGATCGCGTCGATCTCTGCCCGGTTGGCCGCGAATCCATAGCTCCAATAATCTGGGCCTAACGTGGCTAAAGTCCGTTCCATCGACGCATTCAGCCATGGCAAAGACAGACGGTTCGCATTGCCAAGCCAGACAGCGCGCAGCCGCTCCATTGCAATGTCGCGCGCGTGGACAAAACCGTCATACAAGGCGCGCACCAAATCAGGATGCTCATCGGCAATCGTGTTACGGATGCCGATCAAATGCATGATCGGAAAGAACCCGGTTTTGCGATGATAAGCTTGCTCTGCCAGTTCAAAATCCGGGATCAGACGCACCAGATCGGGATGCCCGTCCAAAAACGCCTTTGGCGGTTTTGGGGCCAACAACCCGTCAATTTCACCACGCAACAGCAGGTCTTGCAGGGTGTCGCCCTCGGCAATCGGATCAACCACCATGTCAGGCGGCAGGGCCAGTTCAAGCCGTTCACGCCGCACGCCTTCGTCCAAGGCCCCTGTACTCCAGTGAATTTGATCGCAACCCACGCCATATTCATCCGCAAGAATTCCGCGCATCCAAAGTGCAGCAGTCATCTGATATTCAGGCACTCCAATCCGACGCCCGGCAAAATCTGCGGGGCTTTCGATGCCAGAGCCTGCCCGCGCAAAGAACCCGCTATGCCGGAAAGCACGACTGACAAAAGCCGGGATTGCCGTGTAGTCAGATCCGCCGCGTGACAATTGCAGGATATAGCTGGACACCGACATTTCAGTAATATCGAACCGCGCGTCTTGCACCGCCCATGGGAACAGCTTGGACGTTGGGTGAACCTCACATTTCAGCGAAACGCCTGGCACGGCGACGCGACCATCATGGATCGCCATCACGCGATCATGGTCCCAAGTTCCAAGTGTCAGTTCCAGCATCGCCTCTCCCACGTAGGCCGTGCGCGTGTCGTCACACGACCTTGACTTCCATGCTGCCCAAGCCTTCGATGCTCATCACCATGACATCGCCCTTTTCAACAGCCGCAACGCCTGCGGGCGTGCCCGACATGATGACGTCACCAGCCGTCAGTTCGAAATACTTGGACAAGTAGGAAATCATTTCCGGCACTTTCCAGATCATCTGGTTGAGGTCGCCCTCTTGGCGGATCTCTCCATTGACCTTCAACTCAACACGACCCTGATCAAGATGCCCGACCGCCGACACCGGATGCAGCGGGCCACATGGGCCAGAGCGTTCAAAAGCTTTGCCAATTTCCCAAGGCCGGCCCATCTTTTTCTGCGCGCCCTGTAGGTCTCGACGGGTCATATCAAGCGACAAACCATAGCCAAAAACATGGTCCAGCGCCTGATCAAGCGGGATGTTCACCCCACCGGATTTCAGCGCCACCAACATTTCTGTCTCGTGGTGTACATCGCTGGAATGGGGCGGGTATGGAAACTCACCAGACGGGTCCAGATTGTTTGGATTCTTCTGGAAAAAGAACGGTGGCTCACGGTCTGGATCATGGCCCATCTCAACCGCGTGCGCAGCATAGTTGCGACCGATGCAATAGACACGACGTACAGGAAACATTGCATCCAAACCAGCGACTGGGACACCAACGACTGGCGGGGTTTCGATCACATACTCTGACATCAACTCCTCCGAAATCTGGCGATTCTTAGCCCAAGTGTAGAACCAGCGGCAACCTAGATCAATCTAAATCAATACAAAGAATATTTGCAATTTATGTTGTTTTATGTTGTTTGTATTGATCGATCCATTATATCCAATAGCTATGGTGCAATTAGTCGACCAATCTTTAGACGCCCTTATTCCGATGACGCATCGTGAAACGTCTGAGGAGCAAGACGCAATTGCCAGTCTGCGATGCTTTATCGACGCGGGATCTTACGCGCCCGGGGATCGCTTGCCTTCTGAGCGAGAAATGATCGCAAAGGTGGGATTACGGCGGATCACCCTGCGCAAAGCGTTGGACGCCTTAGAGCGTGAAGGCGCGATTTGGCGGCATGTTGGAAAGGGAACGTTTGTCGCCCAGCCTAGCAACACTGACAGTGTTGGTGTTATCGCGATGCTTAAACAGAAAATGACGCCGGTTCGGATGGTGCAAGCTCGGCTGTGTATCGAACCATCGTTGGCACGCGAGGCCGCAATCCATGCTTCACGGGAAGCCATCGCGCGCATTAACTTTGCCAAAGACAGCGCCAAAGCAGCGGCCAACTGGGCCGACTACGAAGCACAAGATGACGCGTTTCATCGGGCCGTGGCAGAGGCATCGGATAATACGCTTCTTTTGTTATTGTTCGATCAGCTCAACCACGTTCGACGGGCCGTTGCAGACAATGAAGTTGTGCGTGGATCAAATCGACCACCCTGCGAACATTCCAGCTTTGCAGAGCACGAAAGCGTCGCCCAAGCAATCGAAGCCCGCGATCCAGCCGCAGCGCAAAATGCAATGCGCGCCCATATCGGATCTGTGTCTGAAAGGCTGTTTGGGCAGGATTAAGGCGCTAAAGGGCAGTGTCAGAGGAAACTGGCTTGTGCAGGGCAGGGTGGTTTCGTAGCCTCGCCGTATGCCAAAACACTCCCCATTCAGGTCCTTTAAAACGAGCCTAGAGATCATCCGCTTTGCGGTGATGCTGTACGTTCGTTTTCCGCTCTCACTCCGTAATGTGGAAGATCTTCTGCACGAACGCGGTGTTGAGATCAGCCACGAAACAGTTCGGTTTTGGTGGAGCTACCAAAAGTAAAGGCTTCCCGTGGGAGGAAGGAAAGCCTTAGGTCGATTGCTGC
>NZ_JBDMZG010000116.1:0-5495 GCF_039769035.1 Pacificibacter sp. | reverse complement strand
GTTTCTAAAAATAAGGGCAAAATGCCTAAGACGACAAATCTTTCCAACAGAGGATCTTACTATGAAACTGAAATCACTTATTCTTTCGACAGCCCTTGCAGCGCTCGCTAGCGGCGCATCAGCTGAAGGCGTCAAGGTTGGCATGATCACCACGCTTTCGGGCGGTGGTGCTGGATTGGGCATTGATGTCCGTGACGGATTTATGCTGGCCATTGGTCAATCGGATCGCACCGATATCGAGGTCGTCATAGAGGACGATCTGCGCAAGCCTGATGTTGCCGTTCAGCTTGCCGATAAAATGATCCAGTCTGAAAAAGTCGACGTCATGACAGGGATCATTTGGTCCAACCTTGCGATGGCTGTGATCCCAAGCGCGACGGCCCAAGGTAAGTTTTATCTATCGCCAAATGCCGGACCGTCAGCACTTGCCGGCAAAGGGTGTCACAAGAACTATTTCAACGTCGCTTGGCAGAACGACAACCTACATGAAGCCGCTGGTGCTTATGCAAAGGGCACAGGATACAAAAACAGCTTCATTTTGGCTCCCAATTACCCAGCAGGCCAAGACGCGTTGACCGGTTACAAGCGGATGTATGATGGGGAGCTGGCTGGCGAAATTTTTACTAAACTTGGCCAAACAGATTACGCCGCAGAAATTGCACAAATCCGCGCGTCTGGCGCTGACAGCGTGTTCTTCTTCTTGCCCGGTGGCATGGGGATTTCATTCTTGAAGCAATATGCTGACAGTGGCGTAGATTTGCCTGTTGTAGGCCCAGCGTTTTCCTTTGATCAGGGTATCTTGCAAGCCGTCGGTGACGCGGCCCTTGGTGTCGTGAACACGAGCCAATGGAACAAAGACATCGACAACGCGACCAATGCCGCATTTGTCGAAACCTTTCAGGCTGAATATGGCCGCCTCCCATCGCTTTACGCCAGCCAGGGATTTGACACAGCAAACTTACTCATCTCTGCGTTGGAAATTGCACATCCTGATGATGCGGATGCGTTCCGTACCGCTTTAGAGGCGGCTAACTTTGACAGCACACGTGGCGATTTTGAATTCGGACCAAACCACCATCCGATCCAAGACATCTATGCGCGTGAAGTGATCAAAGAAGGTGACGTTTACACCAACAAAATTATTGGTGTTGCACTTGAAAATCACAGCGATGCCTATGCAGTTGATTGCTCATTCTAAGCTGAAATTGGTTCGGGGGGCATGCCTTCCCGAACCGCAAAGGGTTCACAGTATATATGTCCACAATCCTAATCATTGAGCAAATTCTAAACGGTCTGCAATCCGGCATTATGCTGTTTTTAATGGCGGCTGGTCTGACACTAATTTTTGGTGTCATGGGGTTAATCAATCTCGCTCACGGGTCGCTTTACATGATTGGCGCATTTGCGGCGGCGGCAGTAGCTGGACTTACAGGATCATTTGTATTGGCCTTGATCGCTGCAATGGCCGCTGCTGCCATCGCTGGTGTTCTAGTCGAAATGTTGGTGATCCGCAGGCTTTACGCGACTGATCACCTTGATCAAGTGCTTGCCACTTTCGCTCTGATCTTGATCTTTTCCGAGGGGACACGCTGGGTCTTTGGCTCCTTCCCGCTGTTCCTAGACATCCCTGATTACCTTTCTGGCCCCGTAACTTTACCCGGCGGCATACAATATCCTTTTTATCGTTTGGTTCTCATCTGTGTAGGCCTGCTAGTCGCCGCTGGTTTGGGCCTTTTGATTACCCGCACCCGAATTGGCATCCAAATCCGCGCAGGTGAAAATGATCGTGAGATGATTGCTGCCCTTGGCGTGGATATTTCGAAATTATACACACTGGTCTTTGCCCTTGGGGCTGCCCTAGCTGGCTTAGCTGGCGCACTGGTGGGGGCGATTCAGTCGGTTCAGGTTGGGATGGGTGAACCTGTGTTGATCCTAGCCTTTGTGGTCATTGTGATTGGCGGTATCGGATCGATCAAGGGGGCACTCATTGGCGCACTTTTGGTAGGGTTAACCGATACGTTGGGCGGCGTCTTCCTCCCCCAATTGTTCAAGTTATTCATGGAACCATCCGCGGCGCAATCCTCAGGTTCGGCACTGGCGTCGATGGCGATTTATATCTTGATGGGGGCTGTCTTGATATGGCGACCGACGGGTTTGTTTGGAGCACGCCCATGATACGCGAACGCACATTGAATGGGCTCGTCTTGGTGCTTTTACTTGCTGTGCCACTATGGGCCATGTTCAACGATCAACCGTTTACGATCACGCTGGCGACACGTGCAGTGATCTTTGCATTGGCTGCCGTTGGCTTGAACATTGCCCTTGGGTTAGGTGGTTTGGTTAGCTTGGGGCATGCAGCATTCTTTGGTATTGGCGGATACGCGATGGGTATTCTTGCCCATCACGCACAAACTTACACGCCAGTGATGGAACTGCCCTTTTTGATTGAGGGCACAAAATCGATGCCAGTGATTTGGCTGGTGGCGATGGTCACATCGGGCATTGCAGCCTTTCTTATCGGGATTTTGTCCTTACGCACGGCAGGCGTTTATTTCATTATGATCACGCTGGCATTCGGACAAATGTTCTATTTTTTCTCTATCAGCTGGGCTGCTTATGGCGGTGAAGATGGGTTGTTGATTTACGTTCGTAACGACTTTCCCGGGCTGAATACGTTGGTTCCGATTAACTTTTTCGCCATCTGTTTCACGATCCTATGTTTGGTCCTCCTCCTAAACGGGTTGCTTGCGCGATCCCCTTTTGGTTTGGCCCTAAACGCGGCACGTCAGGCGCCCCAACGTGTGCAGACCGTCGGGTTGGACCCGCAACGCCTAAAGCTCGTCGCCTTTGTTATATCAGGTGTGATAACCGGACTGGCGGGTGCGTTGTTTGCTGATCTCAACCGCTTTGTCAGCCCCACAATGTTCAGTTGGCAAATGTCGGGTGAGATCATGATATTTATCATCCTCGGCGGTAACGCACGTTTGTGTGGCCCCGTGGTGGGGGCAGTCGTCTTTGTGATGCTCGAACACTTCCTTGGCGGGCTCAGCGAATACTGGCACATCTATCTTGGTGCGTTGTTGTTGCTTGTCGTGTTATTTGCCCGCGGCGGTCTGGTTGGCCTTATTGCTGGTCGGGAGGTGGCACATGACTGAACCAATCCTCGCCACGCACAGCTTGCAAAAATCTTTCGGGGCATTAATGGCGACTGACGATATTTCCATCGACCTATACCCAGGGGAAATACACGCTGTCATTGGTCCAAATGGTGCCGGTAAATCCACATTGATTGCCCAAATTTGCGGTGGGTTAAAACCCGATGCAGGACGTGTCGAATTGTTAGGTAAAGACGTTACCCTGACCAACACCCTGACACGCGCAAAGGCAGGTATTGGCCGCACATTCCAGATCTCGGCATTGGCGATGGAAGATACGGTTCTGCAAAACGTCCTGCTGGGTGCAGTGGGTGACATTGGGTCACCGTGGCGGTTTTTACGACCAGTGCTCAACGATGGATCATTACGTTCAAAAGCCGCCGACGCTTTGAAGCGCGTAGGTCTGCAAGACCACGCTGCAACACGCACCTCTGACTTAAGTCATGGACAGCGCCGTCAGTTAGAAGTCGCGGTCGCTCTGACACTCAAACCAAAAGCCTTTGTCATGGATGAACCAATGGCTGGACTGGGTGCTGAAGGCTCAAAAACACTAACAGGTTTTCTGGACGGTTTACGCGAAGAAGCCCCAATCCTTCTGGTCGAACATGATATGGACGCTGTCTTTGCATTGGCCGATCGGATCAGTGTGTTAGTTTACGGTAAAATCATCGAAACCGGCACAGTTGATCAAATCAAATCCAGCAAAGCTGTGCGCGAAGCCTATCTAGGAGGTGACGCATGAGCCTTCTAACTCTGCAAAATGTTAAGGCCAGCTATAGGTCGTCCAAAGCGTTGTTTGACGTCAATTTAACCGTGTCAGAGGGAGAAGTTGTCGCCTTGATGGGGCGTAATGGCATGGGGAAAAGCACAACCGTCAAAACAATATGTCGGATGATCCCTGCGTCTGGCAAACTCATCTTTGACGGCCAAGACCTTAGCAGCCTTGGGAGCCATCAAGCCGCCCGTTTGGGCATAGGGCTTGTCCCAGAAGGACGTCGTTGTTTTGCGGATCTCACGGTCACCGAAAACTTGGTAGCTGCATCTCGACACGGCCCATGGGATTTGGCCCGTGTCGCCGCACTATTTCCGCGCTTGGACGAACGCAAACACCAGCGCGCAAACACATTGTCGGGCGGCGAGCAGCAGATGGTCGCCGTTGGACGCGCACTGATGACCAACCCTCGTTTGTTGATCCTTGATGAAGCAACAGAAGGACTAGCGCCGATTATCCGACAGGAAATTTGGGAGGCTATAGCCCAACTTAAAAATGAGACTGGCATGGCCATTATCGTCATCGACAAATCTTTGGCCGAATTGGGACAAGTCTGTGACCGCGCCACAATTCTTGAACGTGGCAAAACTGTTTGGGACGGTGCGATGACAGATTTGACCTCTGATATCTCTGAACGTCTGATCGGAGTGTAGGCGATGTTTGAAGTCCAACAAAAAGTACTTTTCAGGCACTGCGACCCCGCGGGGATTGTGTTCTTCCCGCGATATTTCGAAATGATGAATGATTGTATTGAGGCCTTTTTTGACCATGGTCTAGAATACCGGTTTGAACAGTTTCTCCAAACGGCTGGCATCCCCACAGCAACCATCACCACAACTTTCAATAGGCCAAGTCGCCATGGTGATCTTTTGGACCTACGGCTAAATGTGACACGGGTTGGTAGGACCAGTTTTGATTACGAAATGAGGTGTCATTGCGGGGACGAACAACGTTTTGTTACGAACACAACCCTTGTCCAAATCGACTTGGACGGCAAACCAACACCGCTACCTGATAGCATCAAGCAGCGATTAACTGACTTCACTAAGATATCATCATGACACACAAAACAATTCAACCAGACGGCTGGGCACCAGCGTTAGGGTACGCAAACGGTATTCTCACCAAAGATGGCACTTTGCATATCGGTGGACAAATCGGCTGGAACAAAGACAAGGTCTTTGAGTCAAAGGAATTTGTACCGCAGATGCACCAAGCCCTGCAGAATATCTCTGACATCGTGGTTGCGGCGGGTGGAAAGCCATCCGATGTTGTTAGACTGACTTGGTTTGTCACCGACAAAGCGACTTATGTCGCCAATCAACGCGCAGTGGGGGCCGCCTATCGTACGGTATTTGGCAAACACTTTCCTGCAATGTCGATGTTGGTAGTTGCAGGTTTGATAGAAGATGACGCATTGGTCGAAATCGAAGCAACGGCCCAACTGACTTAGTTATGGAAAGCAAGAACCCTTGGGAATGTACTTTGCCAAATCTAACGATATTGATGATGTGACGGAGAACATATACGCATTCCTGCGCTGCCGCAGCAGGCCAATGCCGCCCGAT
>NZ_JBDMZG010000115.1:0-3012 GCF_039769035.1 Pacificibacter sp. | reverse complement strand
GGCTCCCAAAAGCGCGCCGTCTTCGCGGCGGGTCAAAAACAAGGGCAACGCCGTTTCAGCCGCCACAGAGCGTTGCGCCCAATACACGCGATTGGTGAACCCTTTGCGCGACAAATGATCTGCAGACCAACGTGGCTCCCATGGCTGTAGAAACGCTGCGCCATTCGCGCGCAAAGCCCGCCAATCTTGATAATCCCCATGGACAGGCAAGCGAAGCGTCATGCGCTCTGTTTGGATCTGAACCTTGGGGCGACGTGAAAACATTATGCAGTCAGCCTTGCTTTAAGCGCTTCCAGCGATGGAGCGGCCTCTGCGGGGCCATACAATGCCATTGCGGCCTTGCCTGCGCCCATCTGACCAATAAACTGACGCACATCTTGCGACGTAACGGCGTCGATTTTTTGAACCGTTTCGGCCAATGACGGCACGCGGTCCCAGATACCGATCATCCGCGCATTGCGTTCGACGCGCGACCCTGGGCTTTCCAATCCCATCAGCAAACCGGCCTTAATCTGCGCACAAGCGCGCCCGACTTCGGCGTCGGACATATCGTCGGCGGCGCGTTTCAATTCATCCATCGTCAATTCGGTGAGCTGAGCGACATCCGCGCCTGAGGTGCCCGCATAGATCGTCGTGGTGCCGGTGTCGGAATAGGCGCCACTTTGGGCATAGATCGTATAGCAAAGCCCGTTTTGCTCACGCACAGATTGGAACAATCGCGACGACATTCCGCCACCAAGCGCCGTGCTCGCGGCTTGAGCAATGTAAATGCCTTCGTCGCGGTAACTCGGTCCTTCGAACGAAAGCGCCACGTGCACTTGTTCAAGATCTTTGTTCTTGCGAAATTCACCGCCGACGAATTTGGCGGGATCCGCTTTGTCGCTGCCATGTGGGGTCAAATGGCCAAACAGCTTTTCCGCCTCGGCCACAATTTTGTCGTGATCCACATTGCCTGCAGCGGACAAAACCATACGTTCAGGGGAGTAGTGTTCTTGCACAAATCCTGCAAGATCGTCCCGTGTGAAGGCGCGGACACGCTCTTCATGGCCCAAAATCGTACGTCCGATCGCTTGCCCCGGATAGGAGACCTCTTGCAGCCAATCGAAAATGATGTCGTCTGGCGTGTCCAGCGCTTGGCCGATTTCTTGCAAAATCACGCCGCGCTCGACTTCGAGCTCACGCGCATCAAAGATCGGATTCAGCACGATATCTGCGATGACATCCAAGGCCAGAGGCACGTCTTCTTTAAGCACACGCGCGTAATACGCCGTGGTTTCGCGCGACGTGTAGGCATTGAGATAGCCGCCAACGTTTTCCAAAACTTCCGCGATTTCCAACGGGCTACGCCGCGCCGTGCCTTTGAACGCCATGTGTTCCAAAAAATGCGCGATACCGTTTTGCTCTAGGCGTTCATGACGCCCGCCCGCTTGGACCCACACGCCAATAGACGCGCTTTCCATTGAAGGCATGTGTTCGGTAACGATGCGCAGTCCATTGCTGAGCCGGTGTGTTTTGAGGCTCAAGAAAGGCGCTCCTTCACGAAAGTTTTCAGAGTTTCGAGATCATTGGCCACCACGGTGAAGCGCTCATCACGATCGAACAGATCGGCCATGTGATTGGGCAAATCAGGGTGAATGCCGCAGGCCGCTTTGACGGCTGCAGGGAATTTCGCTGGGTGCGCGGTCGCGAGTGTGATCATCGGCACGTCAGACAGGTGCTCTTCGCCGACTTTCACGCCAACGGCTGAATGTGGGCAAAGCACTTCGGCAGTGCGTGTCTGCATGTTTTTAATGGTCGCGGTTGTCTCATCCTCGGACGCACGGCCCGATTTGAACGTCTCGGACAAGCTGTGCATTGCGCCTTGTGAGATTTTGAATTCACCGGATTTCAGTTCATCCATCAACTGCGCAACGGCACTGCCGTCACGTCCGTAGGCATCAAACAAAGCGCGCTCAAAGTTAGACGACACTTGGATATCCATTGACGGAGACATGGACGGGTTGACGCCCTCTTTGGTGTAGGCGCCAGTTTGCATGGTGCGGTGCAGGATGTCGTTTTGGTTGGTGGCGATCACAAGGTCTTTGATCGGCAGGCCCATTTTTTGCGCGATGTAGCCCGCAAAAATGTCACCAAAGTTGCCTGTTGGCACGGTGAAGGACACGTCGCGCAGCGGTGCGCCCAAGGACACGGCAGAGGTGAAGTAGTACACCACCTGCGCCAAAACACGGCCCCAGTTGATGGAATTGACGGCCGCAAGCTTCACGGTGTCGCGGAAGTCGATGTCAGCGAACATGTCTTTAAGCGCGGCTTGGCAATCGTCGAAATCGCCTTCCACGGCCATGGCATGCACGTTGCTCTCGGACGGTGTGGTCATTTGGCGACGCTGCACATCAGACACACCACCATGCGGGTACATGATGAACACATCGACATTGTCCAAACCTTTGAACGCTTCAATCGCAGCAGAACCCGTATCGCCGGAAGTCGCGCCAACGATGGTCACACGCTTGCCAGAGCGCGACAAAGCCGCTTGGAACATCTGACCGATGAGTTGCATGGCGAAGTCTTTGAACGCCAAGGTCGGCCCGTGGAACAGCTCAAGCAAAAAGTGGTTCGGTCCCAGTTGCACCAGTGGCGCGCGGGCATCATGGCCAAAACCTGCGTAGGATTTCGCGATGATCTCTTTGAACTCTGCATCTGTGAAGGTGTCGCCGATAAACGGCTTCATCACCGCAAAGGCCACGTCTTCATAGGATTGCCCTGCAAAGCTGGCAATCTCATCCGCGCTCAATGTGGGAATCGTTTCCGGCACATAAAGGCCACCATCAGAGGCAAGGCCGGTGAGCATGGCTTGTTCGAAAGTCAAAGCGGGCGCAGTGCCGCGTGTAGAAATATATCGCATGTTGCCCTATCAGATTTTGGGTCGCGTTAAACAGTTCGGGTTTTGATACGCCACAAGAGAAAGAGTGTCATCCCAAACCAGACAAGAGCGAGAGAAAACCACGTAATTGC
>NZ_JBDMZG010000002.1:0-6875 GCF_039769035.1 Pacificibacter sp. | reverse complement strand
GCAACACCACAAAAACCGCACAGTCTCGTGGCTAACGTCGATCCCCCGCTCATGAAGAAGGTCTTCTACATTGCGAAGCGAAAGTGGAAAACGAGCGTACAGCATCACAGTCAAACGGATGATCTCAGGGCTCGTTTTAAAGTACCTGAATGGGGAGTGATTTGTCATTTGTGGTTTCTACAAATACACCATGCTCGCTTCAACCGAGTTTAATCTGACAGTACCCACAGACGCAATTCTTTGGTTTGCTTTGTTTGTGAAACTTGTCTTTACATCTATCGTTGTGGATGGCTGCTTTCAGAATTCTTTTACGTCAATGACAATCTCCGACTGGGCAAAGTTCTTTGGATACCAGGAGACCTTCTGAGATGAGTCGCCGCACATTGCCACGAGGATCAGTGACCAATATACCTGTTAACTACGGGTTTTGGCTTGAAAGCCAGTAGGAGGTATGCCTTTATTTGTTTGAACAAAATTGGAACTTGCTGATGGATTTAGATATCGCCGGGAGAAAAGCATTGTTGTGTGCATCCAATGCGGGGCTCGGATTGGCCTGTGCCAAGGCGGTGGCTGCAGAAGGTGTTGATGTTGTCATAAATGGTCGCAATCCTGAAAAAATAAGAGCGGCACAGGCTGAAGTTGAAGCCGTTGCCCGGGGGCGCGTTTCCGCTGTTCAGGCCGATGTTTCGACCGAGGAAGGAAGAGCGGCTCTGCTCGCGGCCTGCCCGGATGCGGACATCCTGTTGAACAATAATGCCGGTCCAAAGCCAAAACGTTTTCTGGATACAAAGCGGCAAGATTGGGAAGAGACGTACCATTCCAACTATTTGGCGCCCATTCTTTTAGTACACGCGGTAATTCCCGGAATGATCGAACGGGGGTTCGGACGCATCATTAATATTACCTCTGCCATGGTTACAACTCCGAGGCCACATTTAACGTTAAGTGCGGGTGCCCGAGCGGGCCTTACGGCCTCGTTGAAAGCATTATCATTCGAAGTCGCGCCTCACAATGTGACCATCAACAACATGTTGCCCGAACGCATCGACAGTCCGCGGCAAATCGAAATGGCTTATGCTGTGATGAAACGCGACGGTTTGACCTTTGAGGAAGCGCGGGCAGCACAGGTACAATCAATTGCAGCAAAACGCCTGGGCCGGCCAGAAGAATTCGGTGCTATGTTTGCTTTTTTGTGTTCTAGTTATGCAGGTTACATTTCCGGCAGCAATATGCATCTCGATGGCGGCTCTTATCCAGGGTTGGTGTAATGGCTGACTTTGCGGATTACCGCCCATATTTGCCCACTGCGGAGCAATCACGAATAGTGGGTGACGATGCGATCTCCCATGCGAAGGGGCGGCTGGCAATTCCACGCATCGAGAACCTGTTCAACCAATGGGGTGAACTTGCAAAGCAGGAGTTTCGAGGCATCACCGTTGATGGTGAACGTACATCAGGTCTTTACTCCTTACGGGATGAGGGCGCCCCCGTTGACGATATGGTTGCAGCGGCGGGAAGGTTGCTCGAGAGTCTCAGTGCAGACGAGCGGAAGCGGGGATTACAGGAGGTCGACAGCAATTTGTGGCGGCAGTGGCAGAATACCGAGATTTTTGTCGAAAAACACGGATTGCGGCTCGAATTTCTTTCCGATGAAACTCGCGAACTGGTCTTACGGCTTCTACGTAGCTCCCTTAGTGACCAGGGCTACCAAAACACAGTTGGAGTGATGCAACTGAATGCTTTTCTGGGCAATGCCATCGGCGCGCCAGGTGTGCTTGGCGAATGGAGTTACAATTTCTGCATTTATGGCAAGCCTTCTAACGTTAACCCCTGGGGTTGGCAGCTTTGGGGACATCACCTTGGCCTAAATTGCCTGGTGATTGGCGGGCAAATGGTACTCACGCCAAGCTTTCAGGGCGCTGAGATCTGCTTCGCCGATGAAGGCCGCTTCAAGGGATTGCAGATGTTTCAGGATGAGCACCGCCGGGGGCTGGATCTGTTCAATTCCCTATCGGCTCAAAACCAACAAAAGGCGCGATTGGGTTTTGATTTGGGTGGCTCTGATCTTCCGGAAGGTCGTGTGCATTTCGCGGATTACCTCATGTTGGGAGGCGCACATCAGGACAACAGGGTCGTGCCTTTAGAGGGCCTTAACGCAGCAAAAATGACGGGGTCGCAATGCAAATGCCTGCTTGATCTTGTGAATGCCTATGTCGGAGCCATGCCGGATGGACCGCGCCAGGCGAAAATGGCGGACGTTGAGCGGCATCTAAATCATACGCATTTTTGCTGGATCGGAGGAAATGGTCCCACCACGCCCTTTTACTACCGTATTCAAAGTCCGGTGATATTCATCGAGTTCGATCATCATGCAGGTGTGTTCTTGACCAATAAAGAACCGCTGGGCTTCCATGTGCATACTGTGGTCCGCAGTCCCAATGGAAACGATTATGGGTTGGACGTTTTACGACAACACTATGCGCACTCTCACAAAAACGCTCACAACCATGTTAACCACGCCTGAGGTCGGGTGCTGATCCTAACGTTCGGAATATTTGGCCGTTGCCGACTTGACGCATTCCATGAAACCGGTCAGTGCCCTGGAGGGTTTGGTGAAACTACGAATGGCCAGGCCTGCGTTTGATTGCCACAAAGTGCGGTTGAAATCGATTTTCACAAGACCTTTTTGTTGTGCAAGTTCCAACATCTGATCGGGAATGTGCGCGACGTAATTCCCACCTCTTAGAGTTTCAAGAAGACTATTGATCGAAGTGGTTTCCAGGCTGATTTTTGGTGGTTTGAGACCGAATGTGGCGAAGAAAGCGGATATTCGATGGGTGCCCACAAAATCGTCCTTCAAAGCCAGCCAGCGTTGTGGAGCCAGGTCGATTGCAGAGACATTGCCTTGTGATGCCAAAGGATGGCTGGCATCGCTGACAATGATATGATCCATCTTAAACAAAGGAATTTTTGTGAGCTCTGATCTGTCTGGAAAATCTAGCGAAATGCAAATCAGATCCAGATCACCCGAAACAATTGCCGGAACCAATGTGTCGATAACGCCTCCCACCAATATCATGCGGATATCTGGATATGTCTTCTGAAATTCAGCGACGACAGGTGGCAGAATCCTGACCAGCCAGTTTGGAGTTGCGCCAATCCGAAGTCTGCCATGCTCCGCGCCCGACAGTTCGCCAATACGTGTTATGGCATGCCGATATTCGTTTTCCATAACCCGAGCGTGGTGTTCCAGTATTTCGCCAGCCTTGTTCAGTTGCACACCTTTTGAAATTCGCGTGAACAATTTCGTGCCGAGGTCGTTTTCCAGTTTTCGAATACTCTTGGTCAGGGCCGGCTGGCTGACATTTAATGCGTCGGCTGCAGCCGTTATGCTGCCCATGTCGACCACCTTCAAGAAATTGCGAAGCACCCGAGAAAACATATTCAGCTCCAGCCTCTTAACAACGTCAACTGACATAACCGTTGGTTATGGCATCGATGATAATTAGAATTTGACCATACACTCCCTGCTGCATAATCTTGGTAAACCACTCCAAAAATCATAGTAATTTGATACACAACTGGCTCTCAAACCCGGCTTCACAGAAAATTAAGGCCATAAATTCCATGCATGCAACCATTAAGAATGAAAATCTTATCTATGATGCTCTGATCGTAGGCTATGGCCCCGTCGGGGCGACGCTGGCCAATTTGCTGGGTCAGGGCGGTTATCGCGTCGCAATTGCCGATACTTACCGCGATGTATTCGATAAGCCTCGTGCCATTAATCTTGACCATGAAGCGCTGCGCCTTTTTCAACGCATTGATCTTGCGGAGCAAATTTCTGACGGTAGTGCTCTTCATCCCGGTACCGAATATCGCGGCGTGGACGGCGGGGTGATCAAGGCGATGGGTTCTGCGCCGCCGCCCTATCTGCTGGGTTGGCCTCCCAATATCATGTTTGTTCAGCCTGAGGCTGAGCGAAAGCTGCGATCCCGCGTTGATGCCCTCGAATCAGTCGACGTTTTCTTGGAGCATAAGGCCACTGTCTTCGAGCAAACCAGTGAACAGGTGAGTGTGACTTTCGACGCACCATTAGGGCAAACGACACTGCATGCCCGCTATCTGATCGGCTGTGATGGAGCGAACAGCCCTACAAGGGAGTGGATGGGTACCACTATGACTGATTTGGGATTTTCCGAACATTGGGTGGTTGTTGATGCCCGGGTCGAGCGCGATATACCCTTGCCATCACTGACTACTCAATATTGCTTCCCAGACGGCCCGACTACTTATGTGATTTGTTCAGGCAATTTACGCCGCTGGGAAATGAGAATCATGCCTGGTGAAAACGTCGATGATTATCGCGATCTGGACAAGATCAAGGCGCGCCTGGAGCCATTCGTGGATGTTACGGCGTTGGAATTCTGGCGCAAATCTGTTTATCATTTCAATGCGCGAGTGGCAGATGTCTGGCGCGATCGACGTGTTTTCCTTGCCGGTGATGCAGCGCACACGATGCCGCCATTTTTTGCGCAGGGTCTGAATTCGGGCCTGCGCGATGCGGCCAATCTGTTTTGGAAACTATCGTATGTTTTAGACAGTAAAGCGAATGACAGTTTGCTGGACACATACCAAACGGAGCGACGACCACACATACTGGTGCTGACTGAAATAGCCAAGGATCTGGGTAAGATAATCGGTGAAACCGATATGGAGAAAGCTGTCAATCGTGATGCGTTGTTGCGCAAGGAAATGGAAAATAAAACCCAGATAGTAAACCGGCAATCATTGGTTCCCCCAATCGCTGACGGGTTTTTGGACGACAAGGGTGGGGAATTTTCGGGCGCGCTGGCACCACAGCCGCGTGTTTCAAAAGAAGATAAAGAATTTTTGCTGGACGACTTATTGTCTGGGTTTTCGATGGTTGAGCTTAGTGGATCGGACGGAGCACTCCGGATCACAATTGATCTTGAGACCGCCAATCCCCAACAATCAAGTTGCCAGGACACTGGAGCTATGTTGACCCAATGGATGCACGAACGGGGGTTAACGATGATGATTATTCGCCCTGATGGTGTTGTCTGGACAGCTGGAACCGATGCCGCTGGATCGGTCAACAGATTTCAGACCGCTTTCTTCAACCTGCGATAGGAGCGCTCCGTTTGAATATTCTATTCCTGATGGTGGATCAGCTTCGTTACGATTATCTGGGCTGCACTGGTCATAAAACCATCAAGACACCCAACATTGATGCTCTCGCCAGACAAGGTGTTCGGTTTGACAGAGCTTATGTCCAGTCACCCCTTTGTGGCCCGAGCCGAATGAGTGCATATACCGGGCGCTATTGTCGAAGCCACGGTGCCACCTTCAACGGCACGCCGATAGGTGTAGGAGAATTGACTTTAGGCGACCATTTACGGCTGGTCGGTATGGATACGGTGTTGTGCGGCAAAACGCATGCAGCGCCGGACAAGCGCGGAATGCAACGGCTTGGAATCGAGGCCGATAGCAAGATAGGTCGCAGAATTGCTGAATGTGGATTTGATGTGTGGGAAAGAATGGATGGTGAGTTTCCGGCCACTCAGCCTGACCCCAACAACGCTTACCAGATCTATCTGCGTTCAAAAGGTTATGACAGCGACAATCCGTGGCACGATTTTGCCAATTCCGGAGAGGATTCGGATGGTAAGATCTTGAGCGGCTGGCAGCTGCAGAATGCGACCAAACCTGCCCGTATTGCAGCAGAGGACAGTGAAACGGCATGGCTCACAACCCGAGCGATGGATTACCTGGATCAAGTTGGCGACATGCCCTGGTGCCTGCATGTGAGCTATATCAAACCGCATTGGCCTTATGTTGCGCCTGCTCCTTACCATCAGATGTATGGCCCCGAAGACATCCAACCTGTTGTGCGCTCCGAAGGCGAACATACCGACCCGCACCCGGTGTTGGGCGCGTTTCAAGCCGAGCGGGTTGGAAGGGCATTCTCAAGGGCGGAGGTCCGCGAAGCAGTGATTCCAGCCTATATGGGATTGATTACTGAGATCGATGATCAAATAGGGCGGCTGATTGCGCAATTGGAGACCACTGGCCAACGCGACAATACTCTGATTGTCTTCACGTCCGACCATGGTGACTATTTGGGTGATCACTGGCTCGGGGAGAAGGAGTTGTTTCACGATGCCTCTGTTCGCGTGCCATTGATCGTGGTGGATCCACGTGCTGAAGCGATGGCAACTCGTGGCACTGTCTGCAATGCGCTTGTTGAGGCGATCGACCTTGTGCCGACATTCGTGGAATACGCCGGTGGTGAACCACGGACTGAAATTTTGGAAGGCAAATCACTGAAACCATTAATCCAGGGGCAGGCCACCGAAGTGCGACAGCATGTATTCAGCGAGTATGACTATTGCTTCAAATCCGCCCGCAAAAAACTAAACCAACCTATTGGTGATTGTCGTCTGGCGATGATCTGTGATGACCAGTTCAAGCTAATCCACGCCGAGGGATTCCGTCCGATGCTCTTTGATTTAAAGAAGGACCCCGGTGAACTGACCGATCTGGGCAAAAGTTTGGATCACAAAGAGATCTGCGACAACCTGATGGAGCAACTAAACTCCTGGTACAGACAACATCACAATAAAACGATGCACTCCAACGCAGACATTGTTGCGCGCGAAAACGGCGCGGTACGACGTGGTATTTATCTGGGGTTTTGGGACCAGGAAGAGATAGACGAGGCCGCGCAGTTAGCCGCGTCGAAAAATTATTAGCAGCTAGACGGGTGCTGTCAGACGAATGAGAACTCGCATCGGATCGCTGGCTCAGCCTGAATCTATGCGCTCAATAATTGGCGCCACTCAGTAAGAGCG
>NZ_JBDMZG010000114.1:0-18748 GCF_039769035.1 Pacificibacter sp. | reverse complement strand
TCACCATCGGACGCGCAGGCGTTGACCTTTATGGCGCACAAATCGGCGGCCGCCTTGAAGATATGGGCTCCTTTGAAAAATACATCGGCGGCTCGCCAACCAACATCGCATGTGGCACCTCGCGTTTGGGTTTGAACACAGCACTGATCAGCCGCGTCGGCGACGAGCACATGGGGCGCTTCATTTTGGAGCAACTCGCTCGTGAAGGCGTATGCACCGATGGTGTTGTCACCGACCCTGATCGTCTGACCGCTTTGGTGATTTTGGGCATTCGTGACGAAGAACAGTTCCCGTTGATTTTCTACCGCGAAGACTGCGCCGACATGGCTCTGTGCGAAGATGACATCGACGAAAATTTCATCAAACGCGCGCGCGCTGTTGTGGTGACAGGCACGCATTTGTCCAACCCAAAAACAGCAGCGGCTGTGATCAAGGCGTTGAAATTTGCGCGCAAACACGGTCTGCGCACGGCGCTTGATATTGATTACCGCCCGAACCTTTGGGGCGTGGCAGGGCATGGCGATGGCGAAAGCCGTTTTGTGGAAAGCCAAGCGGTCACAGACAAGCTGTTGGCGACATTGCACTATTTCGATTTGATCGTCGGCACCGAAGAAGAGTTCCACATCGCGGGTGGCTCCACCGATACGCTGAAAGCGTTGGCGACCGTGCGCGAAAAATCTGCTGCGACGCTGGTGTGCAAACGCGGCGCGCTTGGAGCATCCGCTTTTGAAGGTGCAATCCCCGCGAGCCTTGATGACGGCCAAACAGGCGAAGGCTTCCCGATCGAAGTGTTCAACGTTTTGGGCGCGGGCGACGGGTTTTTCTCTGGTCTGTTGAAAGGCTGGATGCTGGCCGAGTCCATCGACAACGTGGATTGGCCTTTGGCGTTGAAATACGCCAACGCTTGTGGTGCTTTCGCGGTATCACGCCACGGCTGTACGCCTGCCTACCCGTCTGTGGAAGAGCTTGAGTTCTTCTTGGAGCGCGGTGTGGTACAAAAAGATCTGCGCAACGATCCAGCGCTGGATCAAATTCACTGGTCCACAACCCGCCACACACGCACCGATGGCGATTGGAGCACCATGCGGGTGTTTGCCTTTGACCACCGTGTGCAATTGGAAGAAATGGACGGCTACACCATTGAGCGTGGCGGTGAATTCAAAGAGCTATGTTTGAAAGCGGCAACGCAAGTTCAAGACGGCCAAGACGGCTACGGCATTTTGTGTGACAACCGCATCGGCAAGTCTGCTTTGCACGCCGCGTCTGGTTCTGGCCTGTGGATTGGTCGTCCGACAGAATGGCCAGCGTCACGTCCTTTGACGCTTGAGCCTGAGCTGGGGTCAGATTTTGGTGGTTTGAACCAATGGGCGCGTGAAAACGTGATCAAGTGCCTGTGCTTCTGTCACCCTGATGATGATGCCGAAACCCGTGCCGACCAAGAGGCCACGGTGAAGCGTCTGTTCGAAGCGGGTCGCCGCAACAATCTTGAATTCTTGTTGGAAGTTATCCCATCAAAAGTCGGGCCTGTGGACTCTAACACAACCGCGACTTTGATCCGGCAGTTCTATGAGGCAGGTGTTTACCCTGACTGGTGGAAGCTGGAACCGATGGCGGATGCGGAGGGCTGGGCCGCCGCCGTGTCTGCCATCGAAGAAAACGACATGCACACGCGTGGTATCGTGGTTCTTGGGCTGGATGCCCCTGAAGAAGAACTCGCGGCTTCTTTCGAAGTGGCTGCAAGCTACCCGTTGGTCAAAGGCTTTGCCGTTGGCCGGACTATCTTTGGCGATGCCGCACGGGCTTGGCTGAAGGGTGACATGAACGATGCCGACGCAGTGACGCAAATGGCCGCTCGTTACACACGCCTGTGTCACGTTTGGGATGCAGCGCGCGAAAAAGCACGTTTGAACGCAGTCTAGGAGGACCCGAGACATGACCAATACAATTCGATTGACGGCCGCTCAGGCGATGATCAAATGGCTGAGTGTTCAAATGACGCCTGAGGGCGAGCGCTACATTGATGGCATGTGGGCCATTTTCGGTCACGGCAACGTGGCCGGCATTGGCGCGGCTTTGCATGACGCGAAAGATGTCTTCCCGACATGGCGTGGGCAGAATGAGCAAACCATGGGTCACACGGCTGTGGCCTATGCCAAAGCCAAAAAACGCACCCGTGCGATGGCGATCACCACGTCTATCGGACCGGGCTCGACCAACCTTGTGACGACAGCCGCCTTGGCGCATGTGAACCGTTTGCCGATGTTGATCGTGGCGGGGGATGTCTTTGCCAATCGCCGTCCTGATCCTGTTTTGCAGCAGATCGAAGATTTCGACGATGGCACTGTATCTGCAAACGATTGTTTGCGCCCTGTGTCGCGCTATTTCGACCGCATCACGCGTCCTGAGCACATCCTCAGCGCGCTTCCGCGTGCTTTGCGGGTGATGACAGATCCGGCCAACTGCGGCCCTGCGACCTTGTCGTTTTGCCAAGATGTGCAGGCCGAGGCTTATGATTACCCAGAGGCGTTCTTTGAGCCGCGCGTTTGGCACATTCGCCGCCCCGCGCCTGACACACGTGAATTGGCTGAAGTGGCCGATTTGATCCGTGCTGCGAAAAACCCGATCATCATTGCCGGTGGCGGCGTGATCTATTCGCAAGCCGAACAGGTCTTGGCTGATTTTGCCACCAAACACGGCATTCCTGTGACCGAAACCCAAGCGGGCAAATCGGCTTTGGCGCAAAGCCATCCGATGAACTTTGGCGCTTCTGGCGTTGATGGCTCTGCGGCGGCGAATGATCTGTCAGAAGTGGCGGATTTGGTCATCGGCGTGGGCACACGCTTCCAAGATTTCACCACAGGCTCGCGCGCGATGTACAAAAACGCCGATGTGCGCTTTGTCTCGCTCAACATCCACGGCTATGACGCGGATCGCCACGGTGCTACGGCGCTTGTGGGCGATGCGAAAGTGACGCTTGAGGCGTTGACTGACGCGCTTGGCGATCACACATCCGATGCTTTTGATGCAGAGTCCCGCGCGGGCTGGCTCGCGGCTGTGGATGCGCATTGCGCCATGCCCACAGACCTGACAGCCCTGCCAACTGATCCGCAAGTGATCGGCGCTGTGCAGCGTGTCTCAGACGATAAAACCATCGCGATGTGTGCCGCTGGCACCATGCCGGGTGCGTTGAAGTTGCTTTGGCAGCCATCGCAAGGCGGCTACCATATGGAATACGGATTTTCCTGCATGGGCTATGAAATCGCCGGTGCTATGGGGCTTAAATTGGCGTTGCCTGAGCGCGATGTCGTGTGTTTTGTGGGCGATGGGTCTTACATGATGGCCAACTCAGAATTGGCCACAGCCGTGATGCGCCGTGTGCCGTTCACTGTGGTTTTGACCGACAACTCTGGCTACGGCTGTATCAACCGGTTGCAACAGGCTGTCGGTGGCGCTGCGTTCAACAACATGTATGTGGATTGCAACATCGAGGCCCAGCCTGCGATTGATTACGTGGCCCATGCGGGAGCTATGGGCGCGCATGCTGTGAAAGCCGCCGATATTGCTGCGTTGGAAGCGGAAATCAAAGCTGCACGCGGCCGCGATATTCCGACAGTCATCGTGATTGAGACGACAGCGAAAGATTTCCCAGGCCCTGTGCCAGACACCTCAGGCGGTGGCACATGGTGGGATGTGGCCGTGCCCGAAGTGGGCGGCAAAGCCGAAAACCGTGAAGCTTATATTCAAAACGTGCTGAACCAGCGCACAGTAAACTGAGATAGAACATGATTAAATTCGGAACAAACCCAATTGCTTGGGCCAATGATGATGACCAAAGCTTAGGGGCTAACATCCCGACAGATCGCATTTTGCGCGAAGCGGGGCAGATGATCGGTTTTGACGGCATTGAGAACGGTCACCGTTGGCCGCAAGACGACCCACAGGCGCTCAAAGAGTTGCTCGGCAGCTATGGTTTGCAATTCATCTCTGGCTGGCACTCGCTCAACCTGTTGACGCATTCCGTGGAAGACGAACAAAAAGCCATCCAGCCGCATTTGGACAAGCTCAAGCACAATGATTGCAAGGTTTGCATCGTGTGCGAGACCTCCAATTCTGTCCAAGGTTTGGCGCAACCTTTGTCTGAGCGCCCTGTTTTGGACGCCGCAGGCATGGCCGCGTTCGGCGCCAAGGTCGAGGCCGTCGCGCAATACTGCGCCGATCAAGGCATCGCTTTGGTCTATCACCACCACATGGGCACCGTCGTTCAAAGCCCCGAGGACATCGATGCGTTCATGGCCGCGACTGGCCCTGCGACCAAGCTGTTGTTCGATGCGGGCCATTGTTACTATGGTGGTGGCGATCCTGAGGTGGTTTTGGCGAAATACATCGACCGCGTTGGGCATTTCCATGCCAAAAACGTCCGCCCTGTTGTGCGTGATCAAGCAGAGCAAAACGCTTGGTCCTTCATGGATGCTGTGCGCGGCAACGTTTTCACAGTGCCTGGTTGCCAAGAAGGTGCGATTGAGTTCACACCCTTATTGCAAGCGCTTGCAATAAGCCGTTATGATGGGTGGATCGTGATCGAGGCCGAACAAGACCCCGATCAGCGCAACCCATTGATGTATCAGACACTCGGTCTGGCCACGCTCAAACGTATCGCCGCTGATACAGGACTTATCTAAGGATTTTTCATGCCCGACCTTCTAAAACGACCCTTTGGCACGCATGGCAAAGTTCACCAAATCACACCCGAAAGCGCTGGCTGGCGTTATGTCGGGTTTGATCTTTACCGTTTGCGTGCTGGCGAAAGCGCGTCCGATGTGACGGGGTCGAATGAAGTGATCTTGGTGATGGTCGAAGGCAAAGCGACCATCACTGCGGCAGGCAAAGACTGGGGTGAATTGGGCGACCGCATGCAGGTGTTTGAAAAAACACCACCGCATTGTTTGTACGTTCCAAATGACAACGAATGGGCGCTGACAGCCACAACGGATTGCACCGTCGCTGTTTGTAAAGCCCCAGGAAAATCAGGTCATGAGGCCCGTCGCATCGGGCCTGATGGCATCACTTTGACCCAACGCGGGGTGGGCGCCAACACGCGTCACATCAACAATATCGCGATGGAAAACGAAGACTTCTGCGACAGTCTTTTGGTCACCGAAGTCTTCACGCCCTCTGGCAATTGGTCGTCTTATCCAAGCCACCGCCACGATGAAGACGACTATCCAAATATCACCTATTTGGAAGAAACTTATTATCACCGTCTCAACCCTGCTGATGGGTTTGGCATTCAGCGTGTCTACACAGATGACCGTCTGTTGGATGAAACCATGGCAGTGCACGACGGCGATGTTGTCTGCGTGCCGCGCGGACATCACCCTTGTGGCGCACCGCATGGGTTTGAGATGTATTACCTCAACGTCATGGCAGGCCCTTTGCGCAAGTGGCGCTTTGTGCCGGCTCCAGAAGTTGAATGGATCATGAAACGAGACGCGTGATCATTCACGCGCCTCGCACCCTGCCTTACTGAACGGCTTTGATCGCCGGATAAGCCGCTTTGAAGGCTTGATGCTCTTGGGCAAAGGCATCGACCAAATCCACGTTGGGCTCCACAGTTTCACGCACGGCTGGGGCCGTTATCAACTGATCCAATGGCTCTTGTGTCGATGCCGCCATCCCAAGGCGCGCCGCCCCAAGAGCCGCGCCCAGTTCACCACCTTCAGGCAATTGCATTGGCACGCCAAGAACGGAAGCCAGCAAAGCCACCCAGTACCGTGACCCTGTGCCCCCTCCGATCGCCATAAGGCTATCCATTTGTGCCCGTGTCGCCGTCAGTGCATCGAAACAGTCACGCAACGAGAACGCCACGCCTTCTAAAACTGCGCGAGTCAAATCCTCGGTCGTGGTGCCACTGCCAATGCCAGTTAGACTGCCTTGAATTTCGGAATCGTTATGCGGCGTGCGTTCGCCAGACAGGTACGGCAGAAAACGCACACTTCCAGGGCGTTTCACGACATCACCAAAACCCGACGTCAGCTCTGATGGGCTTTTGCCCGTGATGCGCGACAGCCAATTCAAACTGTCTGTCGCCGATAGCATCACCCCCATTTGATACCAGCGCTCCGGTACAGCATGGCAGAATGTGTGAACAGCGGTTTCTGGCGCCGGAAAATACCCATCTCGCGCCGCCAAAATGACACCAGACGTTCCCAAAGACACGAACCCCTGCCCCGCGTTCAAAGCGCCAATGCCGCAGGCCGCCGCCGCATTGTCCCCTGCCCCGCCCGCAACAACGACGGTCTCAGACAACCCCCATTTTGATTTGAGCTCCCCGCGCAAAGTCCCTGCGGCTTCTGATCCTTCGACCAAACGCGGCATTTGATCTGCGCGCATATGGCTTGCATCCAACAAAAACGACGACCATTTGCGTTTACCAACGTCAAGCCACGACGTGCCTGCGCTGTCGGACATGTCGGCCACAAATTCGCCCGTGAGGTAGAAATTGAGATAAGCAGCAGGCAACAAAACCTTGTTAACTTTGTCAAAGATTTCGGGTTCGTTTTCGCGCACCCATTCCAACTTGGGCGCGGTGAAGCCCGGAAAGACGATATTGCCTGACTCTGCGCGCACCTGAGGCATCGCATCGAGCCGCCCCGCCTGCACGTGAGATCGCGTGTCGTTCCATAAAATACACGGGCGCAGCACCGAACCGGCATCATCCAACAAGGTCGCGCCATGCATGTGTCCGGCGACACCAATGCCTTTAAGGGCTGAAAACTGCGGAAACTTTGCGCGCAATTCGGCAACGGCGTCTTCTAAGGCCTGAATCCAGTCCGCAGGGTCCTGCTCTGACCAGCCATGGTGCGGATGCGATACGCCGTAGTGGCGTTCACTTGCTCCCAACGGTTGACCGTTTTCATCAACAAGAAGCACGCGCGCACCCGAGGTGCCCAGATCAATTCCAAGAAACGACATTCAATGGCCCTCCAAACCAGTGTAGATCACAACCGCGACCCGATTGCGCCGGATCATAGTCTACACTTTCTCAAAAGCAGCCTTAAAAAACGTCCTGTTGGGAATAAATCCCAGACCAGTGTTACGCGGGCAAAAATACCCCTGCAAAGTGGTCACTGAGGGCCTCAAAGCCGTCCAACGGCAAGACATTCGAAATATATTGGTCTGGGCGCACCACGATCATACAGCCCTTGGCACGATTGATGCCGCGCATGTCGAAAATGTCACCCGCGCCTTTGTGATCGGTGCAAAAGACCTTTTCATGGTCCTGCAAGCCAAGCTTGCCCGTACAAGGCTTAAACAGCGGCGGCATATTTGAATAGTCGATCTGATCAAAGGTTTCCTGAAACACAGCGCGCACATCTATGACCGCGTCGATGTCTTCCCCTGCGCGGGTGTGTTTTACGATCGGAGAGTTCGGATCGGTTTCCAACCAATCAGCCAGCTTATAAATTGCCGTACTTTGTTCCGTGCCTGCAAAGGCATAAATCCGCCAACGCCCGTCGGCTTCAGCGATATGACCAAGCTGCATCTGTTTGGCGTCTGCGACGCGCACAACAGGGGCCGAATGAAACCTGCGGCCGATTTCTTCACCCGACGCCAAGGCTTGGTGCACTGGCGCGGCGATCAAGGCGGATTCATCGTATTTCACCGCAAGCCCACCGGTAAATTCAAGGTTCGCTTTGAAATGCTGAATAAACCGCGGCTCTTGCCCGCCATCAAGCTCGGACTGCCCCAAAGGCGCCGACATGATACGCGCCCATTCGTGATCGGTTTCAACCAAGCGGCGCGCTTCAGCGTGGCGTTCGGCGGAATAGCTGTGCAAAAGGCTGGCATCAGAGCGCCCCGTCAACACATGCGCCAGTTTCCAGCCCAAATTGAACGTGTCTTGCATCGAAACATTCATCCCCTGCCCCGCTTTTGGGCTGTGCGTGTGACAGGCATCGCCCGCAGTAAACACGCGCGGCATGCGCGTCGCGGCCTCACTTACGGGCACGTCATCGAACTTGTCCGTCATGCGATGACCAATCTCATAGATCGACCACCAGACAACCTCTTTCACGTCAATCGTATAAGGGTTCATGATGCGATTGGCGGCCGCGATCATATCGTGCTGTGAGATGTTGCGGCTTGCGACACGTTCGTCGGCGTTCAGCTTATCAAGCTCGACATACATCCGAAACAGATAGCCGCCTTCGCGCGGCAAAATCAGCACGTTGCCTTCGTTTGCAGACGTGATCAGGCACTTTTGGCGCACGTCTGGAAAATCCGTGTTGGCGAGAATATCCATCACACCCCAAGCTTGGTGTGCGGCGTCACCATGCAGCTCGCCTCCGATAGCTTTACGCACATTTGATCGCGCGCCATCACAGCCCACCACGTAATTGGCGCGCACTGTGATCGTCTCGCCCCAGTTCACGCCCGTGTCTTCCAAAGTCACGGTAACAGGGTACTCTTTCGCATCTGGATCAACGACCAAATCACGTACAGACCAGTTGTAATCGGGCTGCATGCGCGCCGGGGCGTCTTTCATAAAATCAAGGAACAGCTGGTGCAGCCGCGCTTGGTTGATCAAGATATGCGGCATTTCGGAACTGTCATCGGTGACGTCCTGCACGCGGCCAACCCGTTTAATATGAGAAGGATTTTCAGTGTCAGGCATCCAAAAACTGGTTTGGTTCACCCAATAGGTTTCGCGTTTGACTTTGTCGGCAAATCCGAAGGCTTGGAACATCTCCATTGAGCGTGTGTTGATACCGTCGGCCTTGCCCTTCACGATGTTGGAAGGGCTGCGATCCACAACCATCGTATCAATCTCAGGGAACTGCGACAGCTGCGCCGCCAAACACAAGCCTGCAGGTCCGGTGCCGGCAATCAAAACATCGACCTTGTCAGGCATCGGGGCATGACCTGCATAGTCGCGCCGGTTGGGTGCTGCGTCTTTGACGTCAGGATTGCCCCCGCGAAATCCGTTTTCATAAAACTGCATTGTCGTTCCTCCTGCTTGCACCGTGGCGGTTCATACCCATTCACAGTTAGTAACTATACATACTAAGTACACTTTAAACAAGTATGTATAGTTACTAATAGTTCAAGCTATTGATTATGATATGAAATACTGGCCAATCATCGGAAATTTATGCGAAATGCGACCCCAGTTCGGTGTTCGAACTCTGTGGAACCTCCTTGCGGATTGTCCAAATTGGTCTCTCTTTTCATTCTCCTCAGTCGATTCGAAATTTAGAGAGACAATCTATGCGTTGCGGATAATTTTATGTCGCCCACTACATCTTGCAAGAGTACCAATTTGGCTAAGATTCAGCATATTATCAAAGTCTTAATGGCCAAAATTGATCGACTGCCGTAAGTTGCACGCCATTTGCACCGCCTCCTAAAGGTAAAAAAGTGTTGCCTGGGGATAAGTTGCGTGCAATGACTTCTTTAGTCGCCAAATAGCGAAATTTGCGCAATTTAGCGACGGAAACAAAAAGATCCGCCAAAGAGATCACCTGAGCAGAGTATAATCGATCATGAACACCGTAGACACACGTTCTATTGCTGCATCCATTGCGTCCAACGCCGCCCGCTTGTCGGAGGCGCTCGACAGTCATATGCGCAATAGCTTTCAGCCTGATAGCAGAAAAGTGCTGCGGAAGTTTCACCCTGCCGAAGTATCTGAACTGACAGGCATCAGCATGTCAAACCTTAGAACACGTCATCAAGAAGGCGATTTCCCTGAGGTCGAGTCAGATTCCCGCGGTCGTAGGCTCTATACAGCACAAGACATTGACCAAATCCGCCACGTCATGGCGCGCACCGGTCGGAATGGGGACACCTATCTTCCCGGCCGACGTGAAGGCGATGCCCTGCAAGTGATCTCGATCGTCAATTTCAAAGGTGGCTCAAGCAAAACCACGAGTGCCATTCACTTGGCCCAGCGATATGCCTTGCGAGGATATCGGGTTTTGGCGGTCGACATGGATCCGCAGGCCAGTTTGACCACGATGTTTGGCTACCGCCCTGAGATCGAGTTTGCCGAAAGTGGCACGGTCTACGATGCCCTCAAATACGATGACCCTGTGCCCCTGAGCCAAGTCATTCGTAAAACCTATTTTCACAACCTCGATCTTGCGCCAGCGGGTCTATTGTTGTCGGAATATGAAACTGAAACCGCCTATGCGTTGCAACACAAGCTCGACCCGCCGTTTACGCAGCGCCTTGCGATTGCACTGGACGAGGTTGAGGCAAATTACGACCTTGTTATCATCGATTGTCCGCCGCAGCTGGGCTTTACCACAATGACCGCCTTGTTGGCGTCAACTGGCCTGCTCATCACGGTTGTTCCAAGCATGTTGGACGTCGCCTCAATGGCGCAATTCCTTGAAATGGCTGGAGAAACTGTCCAAACCTTGGAAGACGCCGCCGGCCCTATTGATTGGAATTTCTTAAAGTTCTTGATCGCGCGATACGAGCCAACAGACGTGCCACAATCACAAATGGCCGGATTTTTGCGCTCGATTTTGCTGGATCAGGTTTTGAACACACCGATGTTGAAATCCACCGCCATTTCAGACGCAGGGATGACCCAGCAAACGATTTACGAACTCGACCCGTCGCAAGTGGTCAAAAAGACCTTGGTGCGTATTCTCGAAAGTGTGAATGGCGTCGCGAATGAGTTCGAAAAGACCATACAACAAGCATGGGGAAGGGAAACTGACTGATGGCCCGTAGAAACCTATTCCAGCCCCCTCTCCCGCCCAAAGAGGACACCGCCGCGACCACGCCGGCTGAGCAAAAGACACGCTTTCCCAATACTGGGGCGATGAGTGGCGTCAAATCAACACTCAAGGACGTGGCCAGCAACGCCGTGCGCGAAATTTTGGTCGATGTTATTGAAGAAGATGGGCCAAAAGACCGGCTTGCCTTCACAGATGCAGATGTTGTGACGCTGGCTGACAGCATCAAAGCGCATGGGCAGCAAGTGCCAATCATGGTGCGCCCTATTGCTGACAAGCCGGGGCACTACCGGATTGTTTACGGACGTCGCAGATTGCGCGCCCTCCGGTCGCTTGGCATGCCAGCAAAAACCCTTGTGCGGTCTCTTTCAGACGAAGAGGCCATTCTGGCACAGGGCCAAGAGAACACGCAGCGGCTCGACCCAAGTTTTATTGAGAAAGCGCTGTTTGCCAACGAATTGAGCAGCAGTGGATATGATCAAGCCGTCATTCTAGACGCGCTTGCCGTCGATAAGCCGATGCTTTCACGAATGGCAAAGGTTGCGCGGTCTATTCCAACGCCTGTCATCGAACAGATTGGATCTGCACACGGGATTGGCCGGCGCCGCTGGGAAGAGCTCGCGGATCAATTGCGCAATTCTGACTTGGACGCCGAAAAACTAACGTCAGAACTGAACATCACCGCAGCCAAGAATTCCGAAGAGCGCTTTGGGTTGATCAGTGACGCGGTGACCCGCGCGCTTAAAGCGAAAGCCCCACAAGCGCCATCAAAGCCCCCTGCCCTTACCATTAGCCTTAATGACGGAACGCCCGTCGCAGAGGTCAAAGAGACGGCACGAGCGCTGACATTCAAGCTGTCTAAGACAGATACCCCAGAGTTTGCTCGGTGGATGCGTGACAACGCTGAATCCGAGCTTACGCGCCTTTACGAGGCGTGGCAGTCAGACAAAAGATCTGGCTAACAACGAGCGAGCAGAAACAAAAAAAGGAGCACGACCTACGACCCGAAAAAGAAAGAGCCCCCCAAGGAAAACCTAGGAGAGCCCAATCTGTTCTTTGCACTTTCAGATTTACCAGCTTTTCCACGCCAGTCAACAACAACCGATTCGGTTGAACGGAGATTTGCGGCCTTTTTTCTAATTTTTTAGAAAACGGGGACCTTTCCCATCAGGTTGTCGTGAAGACACATGGCATTTATTCAAGCAGCTGCGCCCATTGGGTTGCGGACCAGTGAACTATTGTCCGCGGACAATTCAATCCCAGAACGTCACATTGTGGTGGAAACTCTTCGCAATGCTGCCCCTCTTTTGGGGCTCAATGCATCAGTGATTACGACGCTCGACGCGATGCTGTCGTGCCTTGCACCGAAACGCAATCACCATACGGTGTTCGCGTCAAACGCAACACTGACATTTCGGCGCAACGGGATTTCAGACAGAACCATCAGACGCCATGCGGCCGCCCTGCAAGACGTTGGCCTCCTCATTCGTCGCGACAGTCCAAATCGTAAACGGTTTACCAAACACAACACCCATGAAGGCAAAGCTTTGCGGTTTGGATTTGACCTCACCCCGCTGTTCACACGTCTGCATGAGATCGCTGCGATGGCTGCGGCTGTGTTGAAAGAACGCGAACAAATCGACTACCTGCGCGCCAAAATTCGTTCCGCTGCCAATATAGCCCTTCAAACCAATCCGCACGACGAACTCGCGATCAACACGCTTCGTATGCTTCGTCGTAAATTGACACTTGGGGCATGCGAACAACTACTCGAACTGCAACCAAAACACATGGAAACAGCGGAAGCTGACGACGATCGTAAAGCCTGTTCAACAACATCTATGACCGCCAACGACGGCCAAAATGTCCGCCACTATCATAACTCAAATAAAGAAATTATTGATAAAGAAGAAACCAAAGCTAAGCCGGTTCAAAAAAAACAAACACCTGAAAACCCACTCACCGTGCAAGAACTGGTTCATGCCTGTCCCGAAGCAGCACAGTTTTCTTTGAATCCCGTAGAAACGGTTCAAGATGTCGTGGCTCATGCACGAACCTTAGCGCCTATGATTGGGATCAATGCTCAAAGCTATGAAGCAGCTCAGGCTCGACTGGGGCCGCTAAGAACCGCAGCGACAGTCTGGGGCATGATGCAGTTCCATGAAAAGATTAAATCTGTTGGTGCCTATTTTAGATCCATTACCACAGGCGCCAAAAGCGAAGGGTTTAATCCTGAAGATCTTATCAGGCGCTTGGCAAAATCGAATTAGGGGTGATCGCAGTACGGCAATTGTCCGCGGACAATTTGGACAAATGTGCCTATGGAAAACAATCGAAATTTGTTGGTGGGGCAGGGGGCCACATCGAAGACACCGCAAACTGCCAACTCGCGGACACCCAAGTTTCTACATATTTTTTGACATCAACCCTTCCAAACTTACGTCTCTGAGATAAGATAAAATTATGAACACAACCCACCAACCAAGTGCCGACAATCCGGAACAAGCGGAAGTCTTTCCAGGACGCATTAAGTTGCGCCGGATTGATCCTAAGCAAAGGATGCGCCGTTTTTACTTGATGACGGTTCAGCGAGATCTTTTTGGTGGTGCGACGCTCACACGTGAATGGGGCCGTATTGGTTCGGCAGGTAAGGTCATGCACACCCATCACGCTGACGAAGGGCAGGCCGTTGATGCACTCGCAACACTTGCCCAGCAGAAGTTCAAACGCGGGTATCGAATTTAGGGCCAGCACCAATACCCCGTCAGTTCTGAGGTGTTGAATGTTTATGGGTCCGGAAAGTCACCAACCGTGCAACATCTAAGTGTTCTAGGGATGTTTTTTATTATTAAGATCTAAGTGTGGTTGTTTTAGATACGTTTGGGTTTTTGAGACGTATAAGATCTGAAAACAACTTTTGCTGTATTTCCATTGGTAAAACTTGCGTCGGTCCCGCCTGCACCAACCCGCTGTACATGTAGAACCAGTCAAGATCTTGCATCAGGGTGGCGATACGGTTTTGACGCCATTCCATACCAGTCTCATGGAACGCTTTCAAACGGTCATCTGTGCACCATTCTTGTATCTGAGCGCGCACTGCGGTTTCGAACTTCAATATGCGACGATCCTCGATTTGATTGAAGTCGCGCTCAATCCAATAGGCATAATCGGTCGGGTCACTGCTGTGGTTGGGTTTGCCTCTGTCAGCCTTGAGTAAAAAGTTCTCAACAGAACTCAGAGCATAGTGATTGATCTGCGCAAGGTCGTAGCGCGGCTCTACAGAGGGTATGATGGTGCCAAGAGCACGCCGCAAGGGTCTACCATTCCCATCGCTCCATCGCACATCCTGTGTCCCATCTTTGAAGTGGGGCCTGTGAACGCCGAGTTTTTCCAAATTCTCTGGAATGTTGCGCCACAGCGTTTTGTATTGCACTGCGCGCCATGGCCATAGCATTGCCTCGGGCGCACACTGAGTGAATTGCGACATCATCAGATCGTCGGTGTAAGCATGTTGGTTGTTGTGCCCAAACATCCGCCAAGACAGCGCAAATGCGTCGGCCTCAGGGGCGGCTGCGCGCAAGTCTTGCAACGTTCCGTCGCCTGCATGGATACACAAGAATTCGTCCACATCCGTGACAAAGATCCAATCGGATTTTTTCGTCAAAGGATGATTGCGCGCACGGTTAAGGGCTTTCCATTGAATGGCTTTCTTGCCGCTGCGCGGATTTGGTTGGTGGGTAACGATCCCCATATCCTGCAGGTGATCAAGCATCGCATCCGTGCCATCATCGCAGTCGTTTGAATAGATCAAAAAGTCAGTGACGCCGATCAGCTTGTAATAGGCGAGCCACTCCAAAATAAAAGCTGCTTCGTTGCGCATTGATGTAATGATCAGAGTTCGCAATGTCGGTGTTCCTATAGATCATTGAGGCGTCGCGTAAGGCAGAATTAAGCAGTGGGTCTGCCAAGTAGGGCAGGGGGCTTGTGAAAAGCCCTATGGTGACTGTCCGTGGATGAAAGAAGCTGCATAAAGGTAGTCTCCGAGCCTTGCCTAGCGTTTGGCCTCACCTTGCACGACGTAGCGTTCTTGCGCAACCTATGGCGCTACCGCCCTAGTTGATCCGTTCTGAGGTTAAATTATTGAATGATCTCTCATCTTTAGTGGCCATCTGCTGAGGGAATTCGTTTGGCATTTTTCGTGGTTTGCGGCACGGGTCGCGATGGCATCTTGGGTTTGGATGTCGCTATGGTCACCGTCATTCACTTGGCGCGCATGTTTATCATCATGCCGCTCTTGGGGCGTTTGGTGGCGCGGCTGCCTGCTGCCAAGGATTAAAAGATATAAAACTAGTTTTTATAATTGATAGAGCTGCGCGAGTTGGATAACATCAGTCCATCATATTTCGGGAATGTATCGCACCATGGCTCAACCAGAAAACTCCACAGTTAAAGCGCTCAAGAAAAGCAATGTTGCGCGCTATATCCAATTGGCCAGTTTGTTCCGCAACCGTATCGAATCCGGTGAATGGGACGTGGGCGACAAAATCCCCAATGTCGAAGTGCTGGCCAAAGAATGTGGTGTGGCCACCATGACCATTCGTCAGTCTCTTGATATTTTGCAGTCAGAAGGCTTGATTGAACGGTTTCGCGCCAAAGGCACATTTGTCACCGAGCGTCCCAACAAAGACATTTGGTGCGAGGTCAAAACCGATTGGACCGGATTGCTAATCGCACAAGACAACGCCGTGATCGAAATTTTGGATGACAAACCCAACGCTCAATTGCCCCGCCGTGACGGATATACAGGCAATATGGCTCCAAGCTATCGCCACCTCAAACGCCGCCATTCGCGCGATGGGGTGCCGTTTCTTTTGGCCAATGTGTTTGTGGACGAACGCGTGTGCAAAGACATCCCCGAAAGCGCGTATACCACTGTCACTGCCATGCGGTTGATCGCAGACTTGCCGGACCAAAAAATCACCGACGCTCATCAGGTGGTTACCATCGGTGCGGCGGATTTGGAAACCTCAGAGGCGCTCAATATCTCGATTGGCGACCCAGTTGCCAAAGTTCAACGGGTCGCGGTCAATCAAGTGGGCGATCTGATTTTGGTCGCCAATGGGGTTTACCGTGGCGACATGATGAAAATCTCGGTCAAGCTGCGCTAAGCGCGATCCGCTGAGATCATCCTTTGAACACAGGGTCGCGTTTCTCCGCGAATGCGGCCGTGGCTTCAATCGAATCTTCGCTGGTCGACAGCGCCTTTGTCTGACCTTGCTCATACCGGTAACCTTCGTAAATCGATAGGTTTTCGGTCATCTGGAACGAGGACTTTGCAGCGCCAATGGCCGAAGGGCTGGCCTTGGCAATATCGGCCGCAATCGCGCGCGCTGTGTCCAACAGGTCTTCGGGCGCCGTGCAGGCTGAGGCGACATTCATCCGCAGCAGATCTTCGCCGTAAAACCGACGCGCTGTGAGCAGCAACATCCGCGCATCTGATTCACCCAAATGCCGGCGCACATGCGAGACGCCGCCCGCCAAGCCAACGCACACTTCGGTCATTTGCAAGAATGCCTTTTGCGACACGACGATGATATCTGCACAAAGCGCCGTGACACAGCCCGCACCAATGGCAGCCCCATTGACGGCGGCGATGATCGGTTTGGGACATTCAATCAAACAGTCGAAACTGGCCCGAACCCGTCGATTGTGCGTTGTGTAATGACCCGGCTCTTGTGTGGGGCGTTCGGACAAATCCGCGCCCGCAGAAAAGGCTTTGCCCTCACCGGTTAAAATGATTGCACGCACATCCGCGCGGTCGCCTAGTTGATCCACAACGCTGACCAGTTCTTCGCGAAAGGCATTGTTTTGTGCATTCACCGGCGGACGCGCGATGGTGATGGTTGCGATATGGTCGCTGACCTCAAGGGTCAAAGTGTCATATGTGCTCATGAGGTTTCCCTTCGGCGCAAAATGGTCAACGCGCAGGGGCTGCGGGCAAGGTCGACAGGGTGCTTTTCGCCCCTGGCAAAGTGTCTGTCACGCCATCGGGCAGGGGGACGCGGTGAACATTGAGCGTCATGGCCACCATGGAATAGTAGCCGATGATGGCTGTCAACTCGACCACACCTGCAGGGGACCAACGGTTTCGGACAGCCGCATATGTCGCGTCATCGACATCGCCATTTTGCACGATTTGTTGCGCGTAATTGTAGATGTGTCGGGCGTCTTCGTCGGTGCCGAAATCAGGGGCGTTGCAGTGGCGAATGGCATCAGCCCAGCTCACATCCAAGCCCGCCTTTTTGGCATCGCGCAGATGGATCGCCCATTGCAGATCGCTGCTCCAGCGGCGGGCGGTGACAAGGATCGCCAATTCGCTCAGGCGTGTCGGGATCGAGGTCTCAAACCGCACGACTTGTCCGAAACGCTGCCAGCGGTCCGCCAAAATCGGATTGTGCAACGCCGCGCGCAGAGGGCCCACCAATGTCTTGCGCGGGCCGGATACGATTTGATCATAGACCTCTTTTTGCGCAGGGGTCATGGTTTGCGGCTCGGGGAAATCGATGCGTTTACCCGTCTGCGTGTCGGAGACGTTTGCCGAAAGGGTGTCGTCGGTCATCTGTTCAATCTCCAAGATCTAAGGCAGCAAGAATGTCTTGCGTGTGTTGACCCAATAGGGGCGGCGGGGTGTCGAAAGTCAGCGGGGCGTTGCGAAAGTTCAGCGGTGACACGACCTGTGACACGGTTCCGCCAAGCGGATGCGGGATATCGCGCAGCATGTTGCGGTGTAGCACCTGCGGCTCTTGGAAAACGCGATCGATGGTATTGATCGGACCCGAAGGCACGCCTGCTTGGGCAAAGGTTTCGACCCAATGGGAAATCGTGCCGCCCGCCAGCGCCAATTTCAAAATGGCTTCTAATGCCTCAAGGTTTTCGACCCGCGCGACATTGGTGGCAAATTTGGGATCCTTGGCCAGTTCAGGCTGCCCAATACAGTCGCAAAACTTTTCGAACTGCCCATCGTTGCCCACTGCCAAAACGATATAACCGTCAGAGACAGGATAAACATTTTGCGGCTGAATGTTGGGGTGACGATTGCCGCGGCGCACAGGCGTTTGACCCGACACCAGATAGTTCATGGCTTGGTTCGCCAACGTCGCGACAGAGACATCCAGCATCCCCAGATCGATATGCTCGCCCTGACCCGTTTCATTGCGATTGGCCACGGCCGCCAACACGCCGATAGCGGCATACATACCGGTCATGATATCGATGATGGGCACGCCCACTTTTTGTGGCTCGCCACCGACGGAACCTTCGGCGCCGCCCGTGACACTCATCAAGCCGCCCATGCCTTGGATCATGAAATCATAAGCCGCGTCATTGGCTTTTGGACCCGTCAGGCCAAAGCCCGTGATTGAACAGTAAATCAAAGCGGGATTGATCTTTGCCATGTCTTCATAGCCCAACCCCATCCGGTCCAAAGTACAGGTTTTGAAGTTCTCCAACACGATATCTGATTTGGCCGCCAAGGCGCGCACCGCCTCTTGGCCTTCTTTCGATTTCAGGTCCAACTCGACGGATTTCTTGCCACGGTTCACGGACAAATAGTAACCTGCCTCACCAGTGGAGTTGCCGTCTTTGTCGTTCAAAAACGGCGGGCCCCAACGGCGGGTGTCATCCCCTGCGCCAGCGCGTTCGACCTTCATCGCCTCAGGCATGGCCCCGTCTTGAGCACCAGCGATGGCCAAAAACGGAATCGACATCTGTGGCAACACCGCGCTTTAGTCGTAACCTTCTAGCGCATGAGTGGCGGTGCAAAACCCGTCAAGGTCTGTGCTTGTGATGATCTGCTCAAGCCGCTTGGCAATGGAGCCGCCTGGGTCTGCACCGGGCAACCAGCGTGGTGCGGTTTGCGCGGCGATCACGGCCAAGCCTTGCGCGCGCGCGGTGGCGCGGCGTTCTTGCCAAAAGGTCTCGCGTCCTGGCGCACTTTTAGC
>NZ_JBDMZG010000113.1:0-47885 GCF_039769035.1 Pacificibacter sp. | reverse complement strand
ACAGCACACGCGCCGCATAATACAACCAACCAGATGAGCCAGATACTCGCCTAAATTACGCAGCCTCTGGACCCAAAAACTCTGACGACGTACAATTCACAAGCATATCGAGGTCCACGGCGTCTTTGGCGGCGAGCGCGCGCATGCGGGCAAAGAAAGCGTTTGGACCGAGTTGCATCTGGCAGGGCAAGACCCGCAGCAGCTTGATGTGCCCCAAGGCGAAGGCCATCACGGCGGCGCTGATCCGGTCATGTTGGGCTATATCTTTGACCCAGAGGGCGTGGAGCCTGATCAATATGATCGCGCCTCAGATCACGTGGCAGGGGGCTGGTCGATCATGACCGGCATTGCGGCGAATCAATCCATTGAAAGTGGTGCTGTTGTGGATGTTGCAGCCCTTTTGGCGGCGCATGAAATCGATCTCAGCTAAGGAATTGTTCCCCCGCTGAAATCGCCGCTGCGCTGAAATCGCTAAGAGCCTATTTGACGTTGGACACCCAGCGCACTTGATACGGTGCAAAGGTCAAAACCCCGTCGGACAGGTCCAGCTTTTTGCCCGTCAAAAGGTCGTACCAATCTTCGCCTTCGATCAAGTTGATCGACAAGGTTGGCACCACTTGGGCCTCGTCCGACACGTTGTGCAGCGCGAAAATGGATTGATCGCGGTTCAGTGATTGACGCCACAGACCAAAGATCTTTTCGCCCAACTGCATGGTGAATTGCGTCGCATTGGGGTGGAACGCTTTTTGCTTGGTGCGGATGGCGATGCGCTCTTTCATGGCGTTCAACACCTGCGCGTGAATGCTGTCTGGATCGTCCAAGTGACCGCGCAGCTCTGGGTAGTCCCAACGGTGACGGTTGATCGCGCGGTTCATGCCGCTTTTCTCAACACCGCCCAAATCATTCGGGGTCGCCAGCAGGGAATGCACATAGAACGCAGGCACGCCTTCGAGCGCCATAACAATCGATTGCGAACACAAGAAACGCGCAACCTGATGGTCGTCTTCGCCGCCCTCAATCGTGCCTTTAAGCGCATCAAAGAAGGTGACGTTCAATTCGTATGGTTTCTGGCTGCCATCCGCCAAAGCGCGCATCGACACCTTGCCGCCAAAGTCTTTCACAGCGCCGATCACAGCGCCAAGCTCTTCGCCCGACAGCAACCCTTCGGCGCCGCGTACGCCAATGCCGTCATGCGAGGCGGCAAAGTTCAGATAGGCACAGCCCAATTGCGCCGGTGGCATCCGCATCAGCCATTGGTTCAAATGCACGCTCGTGCCGCTGAGCAGCGCGTGCAGCAACAATGGCGGCAGCGAGAAGTTGTAGATCATATGCGCTTCGTTGCGGTTGCCAAAATAGCTCAGGTTTTCCGCGTTCGGCACATTGGTTTCGGTCAGCAAAACCACAGGCTCTTCGGCATAATCACACAGCACCCGCATCAAGCGCACAATGGCGTGGGTTTGGGGCAAGTGAATGCAATTGGTGCCAAGTTCTTTCCACAAAAACGCCACCGCATCCAAACGCACGATGCGAATACCATGTTCGATATGCAGGCGCGTGACCCGCAGGAATTCCAACAAAACTTCAGGATTGCCAAAGTCCAAATCAATCTGATCGTGGCTGAAGGTACACCACACATGTTTCGGCCCATTCGCGGTTTCGACTTCGCGCAACAGCGGTGATGTGCGCGGACGCACCACTTCGCTCAGATCATCAGAGGGTAGCGCTTCTTTAAAAAACTTGTCGTAGGGCGCGTGGCCCTGCAGGTAGTCGTTGAACCACTTCGAGTTGCTCGACACGTGGTTGAGCACCAAGTCAGACATCAATCTGAAATCATCGGAAATGCGTTCAATGTCAGCCCAGTCGCCCAGCTGGCCGTTCACCGCGCGGTAATCTGTAACCGAAAATCCATCGTCAGAAGTGAACGGGAAAAACGGCAAAATATGCACGCCAGAAATCACGCCTTTGACATAGCGCTCCAAAAAGTCGCGCAGCAAATCAAGCGGCTTGTGTTGTCCGTCCACAAAGGTGTTGCCATAGGTGATCACCAATGTGTCGGTTTCATTCCACAAGGTGTTGCCAAGGCTACGACCACGGGTGCGGGCTTTGGTGTCTTCAGGCCAAAACGCATCAATCACCTCGCCCGCCAGCGCATCAGGATCGCGATCCGGATAAATCTGCGTGATGAGGGTTGCGAGGGTTGTGCGTAGTTTGGAAGATGGTTTTGCCATTGCGCCGCTTTCGTTAATCTTTGGAGTATGTAGATCAAACTGCAGCGGGGCGAGCAATGTGAACTTGGGCTACCCCACAACCATTCGGAAGATCGTTGGCTTTGCCGACACGGCAGGTTCACAAAGTGATTAAAAATAAAGCAACACTGGTGCGGCGCGCTTAAAACCCAAACGGTTTCGTCTCATAGCCAACGCCTGTCATGTACAAACCGTCGGGCGGAGACACCGGCCCACAGGCATTTCGGTCACAGGCCTCAAGCGCTTCGGTCATGTTCTCAGGCGTCCAGAACTTGCCACCAACCCGTTCCAGCGATCCAACAATTGAGCGCACTTGGTTGTGTAAAAACGACCGCGCGCGCAGGTGAAACAGGTATTCTTTGCCGTAAGGATAATCGCGCTCTTCGATCCGAATTTCATCCATGGTTTTGATCGGGCTGTGGGCCTGACACATGGTGGAGCGGAAGGTGGTGAAATCATGCGTGCCCAACAGGCGATCTGCAGCCTCTTGCATCAACCCGAGATCCAAAGGACCGCGCACCTGCCACACCAAACCCGTTTCATGCACCACAGGCGCACGCCGCGCGATCAAACGGAATGTGTAGCGCCGCTCATGCGCAGAAAAACGCGCGTGCCAGTCGTCATCCACTTTCACCGCATCCAAAATCGCAACAGGCAAAGGTTTAAGATGAAAGTTCACCGCTTCCATCAAACGAAACGGGTCCCAATCGCGTTTGAGATCACAATGCGCCACTTGCCCTTTGGCATGCACGCCAGCATCCGTCCGGCCTGCGGCACCAATGGTGGGACAGTCGGCGTCAATCTTGCGCAGGGCGTCTTCCACGGCTTGCTGCACAGAAGGACGGTCCCGTTGGCGTTGCCAACCGGAAAACGGCGCGCCGTTGTATTCTATGAGAAGTGCGAATCTGGGCATGTCCGCCATTTACCGCGCGGTGCAGACTGCGTCTAGTCTTTCGGGGCGGGTATTGCGCTGCACCTTTTAAAATGAACCGCCTCAACCTATGTTAGATTAAAGAAAACTGTGAAGGGGCAGAGGCTTGATCATTGGTGGCATTGCCGACCGTTTTGTGCGGGGCGTCGAAACGGTACAAGACGGCATAAACGAAACTCTGTTCGAACCTGTGATCCGTGTTGGCATTACGGGGCTGTCGCGCGCGGGAAAAACCGTGTTCATCACGTCTTTGGTGGCCAACCTTTTGGACCGTGGACGCATGCCGCAGCTTGGGTCTTCGTCTGCCATCACGGCCGCATATTTGCAGCCTCAGCCCGACGACACTGTGCCACGTTTTGACTATGAAACCCATTTGGCGGCCCTGACAGCGCCAGAACCTCATTGGCCTGAAAGCACCCGCGCGGTGTCTGAATTGCGCTTGTCTTTCAAAGCACAGCCCACAGGGATGATGGGCCTGTTTTCTGGCCCGCGCACAATACATTTGGATATTCTGGACTATCCCGGCGAATGGCTGTTGGACCTTGGGTTGATGGAAAAAACCTACGCGCAATGGTCTGAAGCCGCGATCAAGGCGGCCAAATCTCGCGAACAAAGCGCAGATTTTCTCACCGCGCTTGAGGCCGCAGATCCCTTGCAAAAGTATTCCGAATCCGCCGCCAAATCTCTTTCAGACAGCTTTACAACCTATCTCAAAGCCGCGCGCGAAGCTGGCTATTCTGATTGCTCGCCGGGGCGTTTTTTGCTTCCGGGTGAACTTGAAGGCTCGCCTGTGTTGACCTTTGCGCCCTTGCCGCCCAACGAGGCGCAACGCGGCTCTCTTGGGCGTGAATTTGAACGTCGTTTCGACGCTTACAAACGCGAAGTCGTAAAACCATTTTTCCGCGATCATTTCTCTAAGATTGACCGACAAGTTGTGCTGGTCGATGCCTTGGGTGCCATTCACGCAGGCCCCAAAGCGGTGGAAGATTTGCGCAGCACCTTGTCGGATATTTTGTCCGCCTTTCGCCCCGGTCGCGTGGGACGTCTCTTGGCCATTTTGGGGCAACGCCGCGTGGATCGCGTGCTGTTTGCCGCCTCTAAAGCCGATCACATCCACCACAGCCAACACCCCCGACTGACAGCCATTATGGAAGCCTTGGTGCGTGATGCCAAAGACCGTGCAGACTTTGCAGGGGCAGGGACCAAAGCCATGTCGATCGCAGCTCTGCGCGCAACCGTTGAGGAAACGATTGAGCACAATGGCACCGAACTGGATTGCGTGCGTGGCCGGACGGTTGAGGGCAAAAACGCCGCTTTCTATCCCGGTGAATTGCCAGAAGACCCGTCACATATTCTCGCGCCTGCCCGCAAAGGGGCGACCGAGTGGCTGGACGGGGACTATGAAATCATGCGGTTTGAACCGGCGCGTTTGACGCTCAAACCGGGCGAAGGTCCGCCGCATATACGGCTGGACCGCGCCGCAGAGTTCTTGATCGGAGACAAGCTATGAGCGACGGGCAAACCCCAAATCCCAAACGCGGGCCTGTGCTGATCGAACTGGATGAGGCGCCCAAGCAGACGCCTTCAACGGCGGAGCCCGTTCCCGACCTGACGCCGCTGCGTGCGCCCAGTGCGATGGAACGCGCCGCCGTTTTCGCCGCGCGCAAACCGTCCATTTTGGCGCGGTGGTTTTGGCGTTTGTTATTGGCGGTTGTGGCGTTTGTTGTCACCTTGGCCAGCTATGATTTTGTTGCCGGTCTGATCGCGCGCAACCCGATTTTGGGCTACAGCGCGCTGGCGCTCACTGGCGCGTTTGTGTTGGTTTTGCTGGCCATTGCCATCAAAGAACTGGCCGCTTTCGCGCGGCTCAAGCGTATCGACACCTTGCACGTAGCGGCCGTGAAAGCTGCGGACATGCAAGACATCAAAGCGGCGCGGGTGGTCACGGACAAGCTGCAATCGATTTATAAAGCGCGCAAAGATGTCTCTTGGGGCAATGATCGCTTTAACGAGCGCAAAGACGAAGTCTTTGATGCGGATGGGCTTTTGCAATTGGCAGAGACCGAGTTTTTGGTGCCACTTGATGCGGCCGCGCGCCGCGAGGTCGAAGCGGCAGCGCGCCAAGTGGCGACCGTGACCGCATTGGTGCCGATTGCTTTGGCCGATGTGGTCACAGCGCTCACCGCGAACCTGCGCATGATCCGCCGCATTGCTGAAATCTATGGCGGGCGCTCTGGCACGCTTGGCTCTTGGCGCGTCACACGGTCTGTGTTGACCCATTTGGTGGCCACGGGCGCTGTGGCTGTGGGCGATGATTTGATCGGATCCCTTGCGGGGGGCGGCGTTTTGGCCAAGGTGTCACGCCGCTTTGGCGAAGGCGTGGTCAACGGGGCGCTCACCGCCCGCGTCGGTGTGGCGGCCATCGAAGTGTGCCGTCCACTGCCGTTTGTGGCGGCCAAAAAACCTTCTGTCTCTGGCACAGTCAGTCGCGCCTTGGCGGGGCTGTTTGGCGGCGGCGGACAGGCTTAAAGATTGGGCTTAAAGATCGGGCGAAATTGCCGGCTGATCGGGCGGCGTGAGATAGCCAAGCGGGGGCAAAATGTTCCCCCGCACCAAGGTCGTCAGAATCTGTTTGGCTGGCGGCGCGATGGACAGCGGAAACAAGATGCGGTCGCGGATAAACGGCAAGATGCGACTGTCCGACTGATACTGTGGCGTAAACGCTGCCGACATCCATTGATAGGCCAAAACATGCGCGCGGCGTGCGCGGGCATAGGCAGGCAGGGCGGTTTCCACTGGGAAATGCCGCAAAGCCTCTGACAAGGCCCATGCATCCAAAAGCGCCATATTCGCCCCTTGGCCCAGTTGCGGCGAGGCGCGATGCGCCGCATCACCGATGTGAACGATGTTGTCGCCAAAAGGCCTGCGCAACGTGCCGTGCGCATATTGCGCCATGATCATTTGCTCGGTCGATTTGATTTGATCCAAAAACGGATCGAGGTCAGGCCATAGGGCGCGGGCCTCCGCCTTCCAATGATCCAAGCCGCGATCACGCCAGCTGTCATATCCATCGCGTGGCAGGGAATAGAACAGCGCGGCTTTTTGCGTTGTGTCATTCGGCAATGTGCCAATAGGCATCACGCCGATCATCCGATTGGCGCGGCGATAGTGTTGCGACAATTGCCCTGTTGGCAGTGCAGAGTCCGGCCAGTCGAGGGTGGTCCAAATGGCACCGTAAGGCAGATCGCGCGCTTTGAGCGGGCTGAGCTTGGACTGCGCGCCGCTGGAATCGATGATCAAATCAAAGGGCTCGGATTGTTCTGCGGTGTCAAAGATCAGTCGCTGATCCGCGTGACCGATCACTTTGTGCGATTGTTTTAAGGTCACAGAGCGCTGTTTGACGGCGTCAAAAAGGCAATCAAACAGGCGGGCGCGGTGAATGGCCAAGCCGTAGCTGTCGCCATAGGAAACATCCAAAACGCGCCGCCCAGTTTTGCTTTCGCGCCCCAACATGCGGTGGATTTTATGACCTGAGGCGCGCGCAGTGGCGCCTGCGCCAATGACATCCAGCACGCGCCGCCCAACAGGTTGAATGACCAAGCCTGATCCCACAGCGCGCGGGGTGTCGAATTGATCAAACACGGTCACATCATGGGATTGATCCGCAAGCAAAGCAGCGGCGGCTAATCCGCCCATGCCTGCGCCTGCGATGCCAATTTTCAGGCGCTTTTTCATAACCAGTCTCGCGTTTGATCGGGCGTGTCCGCGCCCCCAATGTGATTATCAGCTTTCAGTGCGGTCTAAAAGTGCGGGCTAAAACAGTTTTGGCGGCGCATCTTTGGGGGCGTCGCGTTGCTCAATCGACATTTTCAAAGCGCGCCCGATGCGGTGCGCCAGCGCCGACCAGCTTTGGGCCGTTGCGGGAGGCAAAGTGTCGGTCAAAACCGTATCGAACAGGCCCAGCCAAAGCGCGAAATGTTCGGCCTTCACGTTTTGCGCCGCCATATGAGTGCTTTGCGGGTTGCCCTTGAAACTGCGATCCAGCCCGATCGCATTGCGCCAAAAGCTGGCGATTTTGGCCTCATGCGGGCGCCAATCATCGACATGGGCTGCAAAGATCGGGCCAAGATCACGGTGGGTGCGGACGCGGGCATAGAACCGGCTGACGACCAGATCAATCTCGGCGGAGGTGATCGGAAATTTGGGTGGCACGGGCGGCATAATGTGTCCTTTGATTGGCGAAACCTTAGGCTGCGTGTCGAGAAAACGCCATGAGACCCCGCGCCGCATCTTAGCGGGTTTACCCCGCGCGCGCTCAGGCCTATAAGCCCCCTATGAATTTCTTGGTAGCGATCATTATTCGAATTACCAGCCCGGCGCTCTGAACCATGAGCCGCCGGGACAAGGCGTATGGAATACCGCGCCGCCCCACACCCTTTGACAGACTTATCTGACAGGACTTGACGCGATGTGCGCTGATACACCTACCGAAACACACGACTATAAATCCACTTTGAACCTGCCTGTGACCGATTTTCCAATGCGCGCAGGTTTGCCAAAACGCGAACCCGGTTGGCTTGAGCGCTGGGCGCAAATGGGCGTTTACGATCAATTGCGCGCCAAAGGCAAAGCCGATGCGCGCACACCCTTCACGCTGCACGATGGCCCGCCCTATGCGAACGGGCATTTGCACATCGGCCACGCGCTGAACAAAACCATCAAAGACATCATCGTGCGCTCGCACCAAATGATGGGCCACGACGCGCGCTATGTGCCGGGTTGGGATTGTCACGGTCTGCCGATTGAGTGGAAGATCGAAGAGCAATACCGCCAAAAAGGCAAAAACAAAGATGACGTGCCCGTGGTGGATTTCCGCCAAGAGTGCCGCAAATTTGCCGAAGGTTGGGTGAACATCCAGCGTGACGAATTCAAGCGTTTGGGTGTCCAAGGCAATTGGGAAGACCCTTACCTGACGATGAACTACCACGCAGAAGCCGTGATCGCAGAAGAGTTCACCAAGTTCTTGATGAACGGCACGCTGTACCAAGGCTCAAAACCTGTGATGTGGTCGCCTGTTGAAAAAACCGCGTTGGCCGAAGCTGAGATCGAATACCAAGACAAAGAGAGCTTTGCGATCTGGGTGAAATTCCCTGTGCGCGACACCGACAATGAGGCGCTTAAAGGCGCATCTGTGGTGATCTGGACCACGACACCTTGGACCATGCCATCGAACAAAGCGGTCGTGTATTCTGACACGATTTCTTATGGCGTCTACGAAGTTACCGATGCCCCTGAAGACAACTGGGTGCGCACTGGCGAGCGTTACATCTTGGCCGATGCTTTGGCTGAGGCTGTCTTTGCCAAGGCGCGTATCGAGACATTCAAACGCGTGAGCGATGCGGGTGATCTGAGCAACACATCCTTGTCGCACCCTCTTGCTGGGGCCGAAGGCTCTGGCGGCGAATGGGATGAGCCCCGCGATTTCCGCGCTGCACCATTTGTGACTGACGGCGAAGGCACGGGCTTTGTGCACTGTGCCCCATCACATGGTATGGACGAGTTCGAATTCTTCCGTGATTTGGGCATGTTGGAAACCATGATCACCTACAACGTCGTTGAAGACGGTACATTCCGTGCGGATCTGCCGTTCTTTGGTGGCAAGGCGATCTTGCGCGAAAAAGCCAACAAAAAGAACAAGAACAACCCGTGGGAAGGCGACGCCAACACGGCTGTTATGGCGAAACTGACCGAAGTTGACGGTCTGTTCGCCCGCGGCGTGATCAAGCACAGCTACCCGCATTCTTGGCGCTCCAAAGCTCCGATCATCTATCGCAACACACCGCAGTGGTTTGCTTCTGTTGATAAAAAACTCGACGACGGCATGGGCCAATATGGCGACAGCATCCGCGAACGCGCGCTGCGCTCTATCGACGAGTTGGTGACATGGACGCCGCAAACTGGCCGCAACCGCCTGCACTCAATGATCGAAAGTCGCCCTGATTGGGTGCTGTCGCGTCAACGTGCTTGGGGTGTGCCGCTGACATGTTTCACCAAAAAAGGTGCGCTGCCAACGGATGCGGATTTCTTGTTGCGCAACGCAGACTTGAACACGCGCATCAAGGCCGAGTTCGAAGAGCACGGCGCAGACATCTGGTACGCGGACGACTTTAAGGCTCGCATATTGGATGGGATCGCCAACCCTGACGATTACGACCAAGTGTTCGACGTGTTGGACGTGTGGTTCGATTCCGGCTGTACGCACGCCTTTGTGCTGCGTGACCGCGAAGATGGCACCGAAGATGGCATCGCAGATGTTTACATGGAAGGCACCGACCAACACCGTGGTTGGTTCCATTCGTCCTTGTTGCAAGCCGCTGCGACCAAAGGCCGTGCGCCCTATAAAAACGTTGTGACACACGGGTTTACGCTGGATGAAAAGGGCATGAAAATGTCCAAATCCATCGGCAACACCATCGTGCCAGAGACCATTGTGAAACAATACGGCGCGGATATCTTGCGTCTTTGGGTGGCACAGACCGATTACACCAGCGACCAGCGTATCGGGCCTGAAATCTTGAAAGGCACGGCGGACAGCTACCGTCGTCTGCGCAACACAATGCGTTACATGCTTGGCTCATTGGCGGACTTTTCCGAGGCCGATCGTGTCGAGCCTGCGGATATGCCAGAGCTTGAGCGTTGGGTTCTGCACCGCGTGAAAGAAGTCGATGAGGCCGTTGAAAAAGGCTACCGCGGCTTTGATTTCTCTGGCGTTTGGCAGGCTGTGTTTACCTTCGCAACGGTGGATTTGTCCGCGTTCTACTTCGACGTGCGCAAAGACGCTTTGTACTGTGACGGCGACACATTGAACCGCCGCGCGGCGCGCACTGTGCTCGACATCTTGTACCACCGCATCACCAAATGGCTCGCGCCGATCTTGGTGTTCACGATGGAAGAAGTCTGGCTTGAGCGCTTCCCTGGTGAGGGCAGCTCGATCCACCTTGAGGACTTTGTGGAAACACCAACAGCGTGGAAAGACGATGCTTTGGCTGCGAAATGGGCCTCTGTGCGTCAAGTGCGCCGTGTGGTAACGGCGGCGTTGGAAATCCAGCGGACCGAAAAAGTCATCGGCGCATCGCTTGAAGCGGCACCTGTGGTTTACCTGCAAGACGCGGCGATTGTTGACGCGCTGAAAACAGTGTCCTTCGCGGATCTGTGCATCACATCTGGCGTAGAGGTGTCGACTGACGCCGCGCCAGAGGGGGCCTTTACCTTGGCCGACATCGAAGGCGTTGCGGTTGTGTTTGAAAAAGCCGATGGCGAGAAATGTCAGCGCTGCTGGAAGATCTTGCCAGACGTTGGCGCGCACAGCCACGCAGGTGTCTGCGGACGCTGTGACGAAGCACTGAGCTAAGTCGACGCAGACATGCCGACACATACATCATGAGACAAAAGGGGGCTTCGGCCCCCTTTTTTTATCCGCGATATTCGGACGTGGTTTTAGGTTTTGCGTGCGGGCAAAAGCTGTTGCACCACGCCTGCGCCCAGCAAGTAGATGCTGGTCAGCATCAGACCCGTGCCCACCGCGTGAGAATACGGTCCGAGCAACAAAAACAGCGCGCAAAAGATCCAGCCAAAGGTCACAGCCAAGGTCACAGGCCGCCAACGCACCGTGCGCACAGGGTGCACAAAGCGGATCGGCAAGAACATCGCCGGCGTGAGGGTCAACATCACCAAAACCATCGCCCAAACCGGTGGCTCAATTGCGAAAAACACCAAGGCCACCATGTTCCAACAGCCCGGAAATCCTTCGAAACTGGCGTCGTCGGTCTTCATGCGGGTGTCCGCGAAATACAGCGCCGACACGGTGGTGATGCTCAAGGCGCACAGCCAGCCTGTCCAGCCCGGCACCATGCCAGATTGCACAATCGCAAAAATCGGCACGAACACATAGGTCAGAAAATCGACCACCAGATCGAGCAACACCCCATCAATGCGCTTGGCATAGACCCGCGTGTTGACCTTGCGCGCCAGTGGCCCGTCAATCCCGTCGACAACCAAAGCGGCCAGCAGCCACAAATACATGTGGTGCCAATTGCCCTGCGCGGCAGAAAAAAGGGCCAGCAAAGCGAGTGCGGCACCAATGGCGGTGAGGACGTGAACGGCGTTGGCGAGGATATGGCGTGGATTCATGATACTTTGATGCCTGTCTTGCGATGATCTTGCAAGAGGTCACGGTACTCTGCGCCATGACCTGCGATGTTTAATTCACGCTTTTTGCGCGCGCGGATGGGCTGCGTCATAAACCTCAAGCAACCGCGCGGTATCCACGGCCGTATAGGCTTGGGTCGTCGACAGCGAAGCATGACCCAACAGTTCTTGGATCGCGCGCAGATCGCCGCCTGCATTCAACAAATGCGTCGCAAAGGAGTGGCGCATTGCATGGGGCGTCACGGTTGAGGGCAACCCCAACTGCATGCGGGCCTGTTCAGTGACTTTCGAAATCAACCGTGGATTAAGCGGCCCACCGCGTTTGCCGCGAAACAGGGCCATGTCATCTTCCAAATCATAAGGGCATTCGCGCACATACTCCGCCACCGCGCGGCGCGCCACGGGCAAGACCGGCACCAACCGTTCCTTGTTGCCCTTGCCGACAATGCGGATCGTTTCGCCTAAGGGGGCTGCGCGCCCTGTGAGGGACAGCGCTTCTGAAATCCGCAACCCGCAGCCATAAAGCAAGGTTAAAACCGCCATGTCACGGGCTGCAATCCACGGCTCGGCCGACTGCAATTCGACCGTGTCGATCATATTTTGTGCCGCATCTGGCGTCAAAGGGCGGGGCAGCTTTTTGCCAAACTTTGGCGCGCGCGCAGACAGAACGCCCGTGGCATCAAACCCGTCGCGTTCGGCAATCCAACGACTAAAGGTTTTGACCGCAGACAAGGACCGCGCCAAGGACCGGGCGCCAATGCCGCGCGCACGTTCAGAGGCCATCCAAGACCGCATATCCGAAATGGTAAGCTCTGCGATTTTGCCCGTGCCAAATCCGGTGCCATGGTGGTGCATCATAAAGGACAGCCAGCCGGTGACGTCGCTGCGATAGGCGGTGATCGTGTTCTCGGACACGCCCTTCAGCGCGCGTTCAAGATCAAGCCACTCGGCGACGCAGACCCGCAAGCCATCCGTCAGACCGCCAGAGGCAACCGAGGCGGTCATGCGAGCCAGCGGCGCATGGTCTTTTCAAAAACGCCTGCGAAAAAGGACAACAAATCTGTGCCTTGGCTGGTTTTGAACATGGCGGGATCTTCGGCGCCCAAAATCAAAAGCCCTGGCAAGCGACCTGATCCGAAATCAAGTTTCAGGCAGGCTTCTGAGCGGATAAAGCCGGATTCTGTGCCGTAAATCATATTCGCTTCAGGGACCACGGCGCGCAAAGTCACTGGGCGCACGGGCACATTGCGCCCAAGCGTCAGATAGGTGTCGATGAAATGCGGTTCTGCCGTGACCAAGACGTTGCCCAATTTGCGCACAACTGGATCTTCGTCTTCGACATTGGTTTCCAGCAAAAGTTTGACACAATCGACCCGCAAAATATCGGCAACATCGCCGCCCAAATCACGCAAGAAGGTTTCAAAATCAATCGGATCCATCATGCGTAAAATCGCGCGGTGGATTTGATTGGTGCCCGCTACGTTTTCATAAGCGGCCGCAACCACTTCGCGGTGGGTGTCTTCCAGCTTATCGAGCCGCCCTTCAAGCCGCTCCATCGCGATGCCGCGCAGATCGACGACATTAGCGCCGATGGTTTTTTCATTGGCTGCAATGAGCGCGCGCATCACATCAATATCATCAAGGATCATATCCGGTTCGGAGATGATTTTTTCGCGCAGATCTTCGGCCAAAAGAGCCGTGGGAACTTGGGTGTTCATATGGTTTGCCTCAAACATTAGCTGGATTTTTCCAGTCTCTTGCTTGGCAATGTGACCGTTTGACGGCTTTCGCGCAAGATAAATGGGTTGTGATGCGGCTGCATCTTGCCAGATGAGTCCAAGCCGCAACATCTTTGAAACGCCACAAGCCGCGCAGATGAGCTGATCTGCACCTAAGGGTTGCTCTGGTATGAGGCGGCGAAACCTCCTACTAATTTCGAATATGACTCACGACGGATATTTCCCCCAAGGCGCGCTTGTCGCGGTGCTGACCACAGAACCGCTGGACCGCCCACTTGATTACAAGGCGCCAGACGGCGGCTGTCAGATCGGTGATTTTGTGCAGGTGCCGCTTGGCCCGCGCAAGGTGTTGGGCTGTGTGTGGGGCAAGGGGCGCGGCGGTTTTGATCTGAGCAAAGCCCGCGCGATTTCGAATATTCTGGATGTAGCGCCGATGACGCCCGACATGATGGCGTTTTTGACCCGCGTTGGCGATTATACTTTGACGCCGATGCCCGCGATGCTGCGGCTGGCTACACGTGCGCCGGGTTTGGTGGATCCGCCATCGATGCGCAAAGTCTACCGTTTGGGCACGGGCGAAATGCCGCGCGAAACAGACGCGCGCAGGCGGGTGATCGCGGCCTTGAAAGACACGCCGAACCTGTCGTTTACCTTGAAAGAACTGGCCGAACATGTGGGGGTTGGCACGGCTGTGATCAAAGGCATGGTGCCTTCTGGCGCGGTGCTTGAACAAGACAGCCCGCGTGATTTGGAATTCCCGCGTCTCAATCCGCAGGCCTCTGGTAAGGTGCTCAGCGACGATCAAGCCACGGCGTCATCCGCTTTGCGCGCGGCTGTGGCCTCTGAGACCTATTCCACGACATTGCTTAAAGGCGTCACGGGATCGGGCAAGACCGAAGTGTATTTGGAAGCCGTGGCGGAATGTTTGGCCAAAGGCCGACAGGCTTTGGTGCTGTTGCCAGAGATCGCTTTGACCTCGGAATTCTTGGACCGTGTCGAGGAACGCTTTGGCGCAAAGCCGGCTGAATGGCATTCTGGCGTCACCATGACCGAACGGCGCCGCGTGTGGAAAATGGTTGGCACAGGTGGTGCGCAGATGGTGATCGGCGCGCGCTCTGCACTGTTTTTGCCCTATCAAAACCTCGGGCTGATCGTGGTCGATGAAGAACATGATACCTCGTACAAGCAAGAAGAGGGCGTGCTGTACAACGCCCGCGACATGTCCGTTTTGCGCGCGTCTTTGTGTTCGGCCACGGTTGTTTTGGCCTCTGCCACGCCGAGCTTGGAAACATGGGCCAATGTGGACAGCGGCAAATACAAGCGCCTTGATTTGGTCAGCCGTTTTGGTCCTGCCGTGATGCCCGAAATGGGCGCTTTGGACATGCGTAGCGAAAAACTGCCCGCCACGCGATTTATATCGGATCAACTGGTGGCAGAGGTGAACAAACGGGTGGAAAAAGGCGAGCAATCGCTGTTGTTCATCAACCGTCGTGGCTATGCCCCTGTCACCATTTGTCGCGCCTGCGGGCATCAGATTGCCTGCGATCATTGCGATGCGCGCATGGTCGAGCACCGGTTTTTGAAACGTTTGATGTGTCACCAATGTGGTGAGACCAAAGAGATGCCAAACACTTGCCCATCGTGCAAAGCCGAAGGGAGACTTGCCCCCGTTGGTCCCGGTGTGGAGCGCTTGGCCGAAGAGGTCGTTGAGAAATTCCCCGATGCGAAAGTGGCGGTGCTGTCATCTGACCTGTTTGGCTCTGCACGGGCGTTGAAGGAACAAATCCAACTGATTGCAAATGGCGATACGGATATTGTCATCGGCACGCAGTTGGTCGCCAAGGGGCACAACTTTCCGAACCTCACTTTGGTGGGTGTGATTGACGCCGATCTGGGCCTGCAAGGGTCGGATTTGCGCGCCGCTGAACGCACATTCCAATTGATGCGCCAAGTGGCCGGACGGGCCGGGCGCGCGGAAAAACGCGGCACGGCTTTGATGCAAACCTATCAGCCCGAACATCCTGTCATTCGCGCCATTTTGGCCGGCGACGAAGAAGGCTTTTGGAAGGCTGAAGCGGCGGAGCGCAAGATGGCAGGTGTGCCCCCGTATGGCCGTATGGCGGGGATTATTTTGTCGGGGCCGGATTTGGGCGATGTCACACGGGCGGCGGGTGACATGGCGCGCAATACAGCACCTTTGCAAAAGATTGGCGCGATGGTCTTTGGTCCCGCACCAGCACCGATTGCGCGGGTGCGTGGCAAACACCGGATGCGCTTGCTGGTGAAGGCCGAAAAGACCGCGCCCTTGCAAAACGCGCTGAGCCAATGGGCCGCAGGCGTTAGATTGCCCAAAAATGTGCGGCTGCAAATCGACATTGATCCGCAAAGTTTTTGGTAGGCCGCGCGCAATCAGGCATGAAATCAGGCTTGCATCAGGCCTGAACTAGCCTTGCACTAGCTTTGCACAAGGGGTGATCGAAACTATTGCCTTTCCACGCCCTCGCGCAGCGCCTAGACCAGCGATATGCAAACCCGTGTCACATTAGCCGATTCCGCGCAGTTGCCGGTCTATCGCCGCCCGATCTTCTTGTTGTTTCTCATGGCCTTTGCCATGCCCATTGCGTTCAACACATGGAGCGCTTTGCTGAACAATTTCGTCATTGAGGTGGCTGGCTTTACCGGTGTTGAAATCGGGTGGTTGCACACTGTGCGTGAAATTCCCGGCTTTTTGGCGGTGGGTGTGATCGCCTTGATGATGCTGTTTCGTGAGCAGGTTTTGGGCATTGTCGCCTTGCTTTTGTTGGGCGTGGCCACGGCTTTGACGGCGTATTTCCCATCTTTCGGGGGGATTTTGACGCTGACCATGCTGTCGTCCATCGGGTTTCATTACTATGAGACGGTGAACCAATCGCTGCAGTTGCAATGGATCGACAAGGCCCGCGCACCGCAAGTGATCGGCTGGCTTATGGCGGCTGGGTCTGCGGCGTCATTGCTTGCCTATGGTCTGTTGGTGGCGACGTGGAAGACCTTTGATCTGTCGTATAGCTTTGTCTACATGGTGGGCGGTGGTGTCACGGTGCTGATCGCGCTGTATTGTATGTTCGCCTTCCCACAGTTTGAATCGCCCAATCCGCAGCTTAAGAAATTCATCCTGCGCAAGCGCTATTGGTTGTACTACACGCTGCAATTCATGGCCGGTGCGCGGCGTCAGATTTTTGTCGTCTTTGCCGCCTTTATGATGGTCGAGAAATTCGGCTTTGATGTGCACCAAGTCACGTCGCTGTTCATGATCAACTTTGTGATCAATATGATTGTCGCGCCGCTTATGGGCCGTTTGGTGGGCGCGCGGGGCGAACGCTTTGTGTTGTTGTTGGAATACGCAGGGTTGGTCTTGGTGTTCTTGGCATATGGCGGGCTGTATTGGTTTGGCTGGGGCGTTTTGATGGCCTCTGCGCTGTATGTGATTGACCACATGCTGTTTGGTTTGGCCTTTGCCTTGAAGACCTATTTTCAAAAGATCGCGGACCCGCAAGACATCGCGCCGACAGCTGCGGTTGCCTTTACCATCAATCATATAGCGGCGGTGTTTTTGCCGGCCGCACTGGGGTATCTTTGGATCGTATCGCCTTCGGCTGTGTTCATTTTGGCCGCAAGCTTGGCTTGTGTGTCGTTTGGCTTGGGGCTGTTGATTCCGCGCCATCCTGAAAAGGGTAATGAGACGATTTTGGCCGCTCGGTTTCGGGCGCGCGCGCGAGGCTAGCACTGTGATTGCGCAGCTGTGATTGCACAACTGCGTGATGATCTGGCTGCCGCCCTTGGGGTGTGTGCAACAAAGCCCTATATTTGTGCCAACTCATAAAGGATGTACCCATGTTTTCACTGTTCAATAAAACGAGTCTTCCGACAGCTGACACAGCTCTTGCAGGGCGTGACACAGCGATCCCAACGGCTGAAACGCACTTTGTTTACGGCACAGCGCTGAAAGCCCCCGTGGCCAAAGGGCATGAGGTTGTGTTGTTTGGCATGGGCTGTTTTTGGGGTGTGGAGCGGATCTTTTGGTCCTTGGACGGCGTAATCAACACGGCTGTTGGATATGCCGCAGGGGTCACTCCAAACGCCACCTACAAAGAAGTGTGTTCTGGTCAGACGGGCCACAACGAAGTTGTGCGCGTGGTTTATGATCCTGAGCAGATCAGTTTTGAGGCACTGCTCAAAGTGTTCTGGGAAGGTCACGATCCGACGCAAGGGATGCGCCAAGGCAATGATCGCGGCACGCAGTACAGATCTGGCATCTACACAACGTCCGATGCGCAGGCTGAGGCGGCAACTGTAAGTCGTACGGCTTATGAGGCCACCCTGCGCAAAGCGGGGCTTGGCGCCATCACAACGGAAATTCTGCCTGCGCCGGAATTTTTCTATGCGGAAGACTATCACCAACAGTACCTTGCGAAAAATCCAGACGGGTACTGCGGTATTGGCGGCACTGGGGTCAGTTGCCCCATCGGGTTGCCCGTGCAGTCCGATTGATCTGAAAACGCTGGCGCGGCTCTCTATTGCATAGGGGGGTCGGCGCTGATTTTGGGCGGCGGCACGTTGAGACCGGTTGTTTTACGTGCCCCCGTGCGAAAAGACATGGACCAAAGCCCTGCAAAGCTGTTTAAGCACAGCGCAGATCAAAGGAGTGTCGCCATGCCAACGTTTACAGCTTTCACCAAAACCAAAGGTCGTTTGCCAGCCGAGGCCATCAGCGACGTTCTGGAAACATTGATCCCAGAACCCACAGGCGTTGGCGTTTTTGAAATCGAAGACGGCTCTGGATTGTGGGAAGTGGGCGCCTATTTCACCGAAGCCCCCGATGTGGTTGGGCTGGCGTTGATTGCGGCTGCGAATGACGCGAAAGATTTTGTTATTTCCGAGCTGCCCGACACAGATTGGGTCGCCAAAGTGCGCCGCGATTTGGCACCTGTTGAGGCGGGGCGGTTTTATGTCTACGGCTCGCATGATGCTGACACTTTGCCTGACGACAAAATTGGTCTGTTGATCGAAGCTGCGATGGCTTTTGGCACGGGGCACCACGGTACGACGCTGGGTTGTTTGCGCGCCTTTGATCGCTTGCTCAGCTCTGGGGCCACCTTTGAAAACGTGGCCGATATTGGCTGTGGCACCGCTGTGCTGGCCATGGCGGCGGCTAAGGTGAATGACACGCCTGCATATGCCTCTGACATTGATGAAGTCGCCGTTGCGGTGGCGCAAAGCAATGTGGATGCCAACGATCTTGCAGGGCGGGTCATCTGTCTTGAAGCGGCTGGTTTCAGCCACGAAACGCTTGCTGCAAAAGCGCCGTTTGATCTGGTCTTTGCCAATATTTTGAAAGGCCCGCTCGTGGCGCTTGCCCCAGATGTGGCCGCGCACACCAAGGACGGTGGCTCGGTGATTTTGTCGGGTATCTTGAACCCGCAAGCCGCACAGGTGATCGAGGTCTATACCAACAATGGCTTCACGCTGACACATCACGAAGAGATCCTTGACTGGTCCACCCTGACACTGACCAAAACGGCTGCCTCCTAACGCGTACGCCCCAATCGGATCGGGGTCAGATCGGGATTTACCCCTATTGGTGTTTGCAATGTTCTCGTTTCGTGCTAATCGTGAACAAAAGCAAAAGAAGAGCAGGGGTGACTATGCGAGTACTCGGGATAGACCCAGGTCTGCGCAATATGGGCTGGGGTGTCATCGACGTCTCAGGGCCGCGTATTACGCATGTGGCCAATGGGATCTGCCATTCACTGGCCTCTGACGATCTGGCGATCCGCCTGTTGTCGCTGTTCGATCAGCTCGCTGATGTTGTCCATACCCATCAACCCGATTGCGCCGCCGTGGAACAGACGTTTGTGAACAAAGACGCTGTCGCCACATTGAAACTGGGGCAAGCCCGCGCCGTGGCCTTGCTCGTGCCTGCGCAATTTGGCCTGCCGATTGGCGAATACGCCCCCAATGCGGTGAAAAAAGCCGTGGTGGGTGTGGGCCACGCAGCTAAGCAACAGGTCGAGCACATGATCAAACTGCAATTGCCGGGCGTAAAACTGGCAGGCGCAGATTCCGTTGATGCTTTGGCCATCGCCATCTGCCATTCACACCACGCGCAATCTGGCGCACGGTTGCAAGACGCCATCGGCAAAGCCGCGGCCAAACGCCCTGCGGTCAAATCGTCTTATGGCAAACCCACCACTCGCACATCCCCCATCAAGAAAGCACGCGCATGATTGGCAAACTCACAGGTATCGTGGATTACATCGGCACAGATCATGCGATGATTGATGTGCGTGGCGTGGGCTATATCGTCTTTGTGTCTGAACGCACCCGCATGGCCATGCCGCGCCAAGGCGAACCCGTGGCGCTTTATACGGATATGCTCGTGCGTGAAGACAATATGCAGCTGTTCGGCTTTACGTCCCTGTTTGAAAAAGAATGGTACCGTCTGTTGATTTCCGTCCAAGGCATCGGCGCGAAAGCCGCCATGGCCATTTTGGGCACGCTTGCGCCCGAAGCTGTGGGGCGGGCCATTGCGCTGGGCGATTGGAACACCATCAAGGCGGCCCCCGGTGTGGGCCCCAAAACCGCGCAGCGCGTGATTATGGAGTTGAAAGACAAAGCACCCAAAGTCATGGCCATGGGCGGCGCGATGCCTGAAACACTGGATGCTGCGGATACGGCAGACGTGATCGAGGCTTCAGCACCTCAAACAGCACGCAAACCTTCGGCGGCCAAACCTGCGCCCAAGTCCAATATCGCCACTGAGGCGGATGCATTGTCAGCGTTGCAAAACCTCGGATATGGTCCATCAGATGCGGCCAGCGCTGTAGCGCAAGCGGCGCAAGACGCGCCCGAGGCGGATATGGCAGCGCTCATCCGCGCGTCCCTCAAACTGCTCGCGCCAAAGGATTGATAGATGGACGAATTTGATCCGATTGAGCCCGACGACACTCTGCGCGGCGAACGCCAGCCCCAAGACGCGGACCGTGCTTTGCGCCCGCAGGTCTTGGACGAATTCATCGGCCAGCACGAGGCCCGCGCCAACCTGCGTATCTTTATTGAGTCCGCGCGCAGACGCGAAGAAACCATGGATCACGTGCTGTTCTATGGCCCGCCCGGTTTGGGTAAAACCACACTGGCGCAGATTATGGCGCGTGAACTTGGCGTGAATTTCAAAATGACCTCTGGGCCTGTTTTGGCGCGCGCGGGTGATTTGGCGGCGATCTTGACCAATTTGGAAGCCCGCGATGTGTTGTTCATCGACGAAATCCACCGGATGAACCCTGTTGTCGAAGAGGTGCTATACCCCGCGATGGAGGATTTCGAGCTGGATCTCGTCATCGGCGAAGGCCCCGCCGCGCGCACCGTGCGCATTGAATTGCAGCCCTTTACGCTTGTGGGCGCGACCACGCGGATGGGCCTTTTGAGCACGCCCTTGCGCGACCGTTTTGGCATTCCCACGCGGCTGCAATTTTACACCACTGAAGAACTGCACGAGATCGTCACCCGTGGTGCGCGCATGCTTGGCGTGCCGGCCGATGACGCGGGCGCGCATGAGATAGCCAAACGTGCACGCGGCACGCCGCGCATCGCGGGGCGCTTGCTGCGCCGCGTGTTGGATTTCGCTGTGGTCGAAGGCGATGGGCGCATCACGCACGCCATTGCCGACAATGCGTTGACGCGGCTTGGCGTTGATCATCTGGGCTTGGACGGCGCGGACAGGCGGTATTTGCTGCTGATCGCGGAAAACTACCAAGGCGGGCCTGTGGGGGTTGAAACGCTCGCGGCGGCTTTGTCGGAAAGCCGTGATGCGATTGAAGACGTGATCGAGCCATATTTGCTGCAACAAGGCCTGATCCAGCGCACTCCGCGCGGTCGCATGCTGACGCAAAAATCATGGCATCACCTCGGCCTGCAACCGCCACAAAAGCCCGATCAAATCGATATGTTCGGCAAATAAACGAGGCCCCTCATGGACATCGCAGAGCTGCAAAAACGCGCCAAGGCCGTCAATGACATCTACGTCGACAGCTTCAATCTTGAACGTGACGGGCTGTTTTTGACGGGCAAACTGGTCGAGGAAGTGGGCGAGGTCATGGGCGCGTATTTGAAACTCCACGGGCGGGCGCGTGGCGCTGATACAGACCCCAAAACGTTGCGCGCCGATTTCGAGGATGAAATGGCGGATGTTTTGGGCTTTTTACTGGTGCTGGCGGATGCAGAAGGGGTGGACTTATCCGCCGCTTTTGACAAGAAGTGGGGCAAATACTTGGAGCCGCAATCATGACCGACACCGCCACAGGATTCACCCCCGAAGCTGTTGAAGCTTATTTCACCCGCGCCAGCGGCGATTATGTGTTTGCACGTTGGGGGCGACCCATTGCGCCGGTGGTTTTTGGCGTCACCGACGACTCTATGGCGGTCATCAAAGGGGCGATTGAAACCGCGATTGTGATCGCAGGTGCCGAGATTGCTGAAACCGACCCTGAGCTTGGCTCAAACCTGATGATGTTCTTTTTCTCGGATTGGAAAGAACTGCTGGATGTGCCGAACATGGGCGACATGATCCCTGATTTGGAAAACCGCGTGGCCACGTTGATTGACCGCAACGCCCATCAATATCGCGCGTTTCGCTTTGACGACGACGGGGCAATCCGCGCCTGTTTCACCTTTGTGCGCATGGGCGGCGCCATGGATGAGGTGCCCGCTGATGTGATTGCGCTGTCCCAAGCCACGCAAGCGCTTTTGCTGTGGTCTGACACCGTGTTCACTCAAGACAGCCCCTTGGCGCAGACCGAAAGCGGGGCTGTTATTCGCCCTGATGTCGCCAATTTGCTGCGCGCCTCTTATGACCCTGTGTTGCCCAGTGCGGCGCGCGATGCCTCGCACGCTTTGCGCCTCTATGCGCGTTTGATCGCGCAATAGATTTTGGCCTTGTCGCGCTGTCTCGCGCGGCACTGTCTTGCGCTTGTCATCCGTGCCGCTTAGCGTGGCACAAACGGAGTGAGGACGCGCAGATGAGCCATAAGTTTCCCGTACATGTCTACTATGAGGACACCGATCTGGCGGGGATCGTTTACTATGCCAACTACTTTAAATTCATCGAACGCGCGCGCACCGAATGGGTGCGTGAGGCGGGCGTGGATCAGGTGGCGTTGAAGGCGGACGAGGGCATCGTTTTTGCAGTGCGCCGTGTTGAGGCCGACTATCTAGCACCTGCAAAATTCGACGATGATTTGACCGTCGAGACGGAAGTCGAGGCGATCACCGGCGTTCGGATCGTGCTCAATCAAACCGTCAAACGGGGTGAAACGCCTCTGTTTGTGTCGCAAGTCACGCTTGTCGCCCTGTCCGAAACCGGCCATCCAACGCGTCTTCCGGCAAATATTCGCCGAAATCTGCATTGAATTGGCGGTGATTGGCGAAATTTCCCCGCAAATTACAATATGCTCACAGGTAAGTGTTGGTGATAACCCTGCTCATGGGGTAAATTGTGAGTTAACAACAAGTCGCGCAAACAGCGGCATAGGCAGAAAAAGAGCAGGTCATGGAACAAACAACCCTTGCGATGGCGCAGGAGATCGATTTCTCGTTGCTGGCGCTTTTTATGAAAGCGACCATCACGGTTAAAATCGTCATGTTGATGTTGATCGGGGCGTCCTTTTGGTCGTGGTCCATCATCATCCAAAAGCACATCAATTTTCGCAAAGCCAAGGCCGATGCCGCTGTCTTTGATCAGGCCTTTTGGTCTGGTGAGCCGCTGGACGAGTTGTATGACCACATCGCCGGTACGCCGCGCAATGCGCCGGAACGCGTGTTCGTCGCGGGCATGACCGAATGGCGCAGATCGCACCGCGCAGACGGCGGTTTGATTGCGGGCGCGGGCTCGCGGATTGACCGCTCCATGGATGTGGCGATTGCCAAAGAATCTGAAGTGATGAACAGCCAATTGTCTATCTTGGCCACGGTTGGCTCAACCGGTCCATTCATCGGGTTGTTCGGGACTGTTTGGGGCATCAAGACCGCGTTTGAAGACATCGCATTGGCGCAATCCACCAATTTGGCCGTCGTGGCCCCCGGTATTGCCGAGGCGCTTTTGGCGACAGCTCTGGGCCTTTTGGCGGCGATCCCTGCGGTGATTTTCTACAATAAGCTGTCTGCGGACAGTGACAAGATCTTGGGCGGATACGAAGCCTTCGCGGATGAGTTTTCCACCATCCTGTCCCGCGAATTGGATTCCTGAGCCATGGGTGCGGGTCTTGCAAAAAACAAATCGGGCGGCGGTCGTCGCGGTCGTCGTCGTGGTCAAGCGGCAGCGATGAGCGAGATCAACGTGACGCCGTTTGTGGATGTCATGTTGGTGCTGTTGATTATCTTTATGGTCGCAGCCCCGATGATGACAGTGGGCGTGCCTGTTGAGTTGCCAGAAACCGCCGCCACCGCTTTGCCGCAAGAAAGTGAAGAGCCATTGTCGATCACATTGACTGCCGATGGACGGGTTTTGCTGATGAACAATGAAGAAAACCAAGAGGAATTGGTCACAAAGCTGCGTGCGATTGCTGATGAGCGCAACGATGACAAAGTCTTTTTGAGCGCAGATGGATCCATTCCATACGAGCAAGTCGTCCAAGTGATGGGCGCGCTGAACGCAGGTGGGTTTCGCAATATTGGCCTTGTGACAGAGCAAGGCGGCCCGCGTTTGGATGGGTCGTCTGTGAGCACAGGCAACTGAGGCCGCGCGGGTGAATAAAGGTCTCTATATTTCGGCCGGCGCGCATGCGGGGCTTGTGGCCTATGTGCTGCTGGGCGGATTTTTCGTGAAACCCAACCATACAGAGCCATTGCAGACGCAAGAAGTCTCCTTGATTTCTGAGGCGGATTTCGCGTCCCTTAGCCGTGTCGAAACATCGCCCGATGTGCCCACCATAGCGCCTGAAATTCGCGCCCCTGAGGTGGATGTGGCCGCCCTGTCAAACCCAGAGCAATCCCAGCCAGACACCAGCACGCCGACTGTGCCATCTCAGCCAAGTGCCGCAGACACCGCCCCGTCAGAGCCCGCGCCCTTGAGCCCGCCCGTGCGCGTGGACCCAACGCCGCCAAGCCCGACAAATGATCCTGAAATTTCGTTGGAAGATCCCGGCGCTGGCTTGCCAGATATTGCGGACACGCGCCCCACGCCGCGCCCTGTGCCGCGCATCGCGCCTGAGGCGGTGGTGAACCCTGACAAAACGCCAGATATTGCCGATCAGTTGACGCCGAAGGTGTCGCCAGATGCCGAACAGACCGCCGAAGTGAAACCCGACGAAGAGGCTGCCGCACCGCAAGAAGCCACAACCGAAATCGTGACCGAAGCGGAAACCCCGTCGGGCATGTCCACATCACCACGCCCAAAATCCCGCCCCCAATCTATTGCGACACAAGTGGCGCAAAAGGCGGACGATCAAGCCAAAGCGCAAGCGGATGAGGCGAAAGCCGAAGCAGAAGCCAAAGCCGCAGCCAGCGCGGATGCCGCAGCAGATGCTGCCGCTGATGCCATCGCCGCCCTTGCTGCTGAGGCTGTGTCTGAAACACCTGCTGCTCCAAAAGGCCCTTTGGGCCCACCTTTAAGTTACGGTGAAAGAGACGCTTTACGAAGTGCGATTGGAAGGTGTTGGAATAAAAACTTTTCGCAGCATGCAAAAGAAAAACCCGTTGTGGTCGTCGCAGTGTCGATGAACAGGAATGGGACACCCATTGAGGAGTCCATCACACTTTCTGAATCATTTGGGGGAAGCGAAAAATCTGTTCAATTAGCTTTCGTCCGCGCCAGCAACGCTATTAAACGATGTGGGGCGCGTGGACTGCCACTGCCGGTCGAGAAATTTGACCGATGGGAAAAAATGCTAATTACTTTCGATTCTAGTGGAGCGACATTCTAATGATGAAACTTACAGCCATGGCGCGCAGCATTGCGGGCGCAGCTCTTGCCGCAGCTTTCGTATTGGGCGCGCCGATTTCGGTGGCGGCTCAAGATCAAGGCCCGCTGAAAATCGAAATCACCCAAGGTGTGATCGAACCTTTGCCCGTGGCTGTGCCCAATTTCATCGCCGAGACGGTGCAGGCCGCCGATTTTGCGCAGAAGATTTCCGATGTGATTGCGGCGGATCTTGTGGGCACGGGCTTGTTCCGCGAAGTGCCTGAAAGCGCATATATTTCGCGCATCACATCTTTTGAAAGCCCTGTGCAATACGCCGATTGGAAAGCGATCAACGTGCAAGGTTTGGTGACAGGGGCCGTGGCGGTGGACGCAGGCGGCAATCTGTCGGTGAAGTTCCGCGTGTTTGATGTGTTTTCCGATGCGCAGCTAGGGACGGGGCTTCAGCTTGGTGGGTCCACCCAAAGCTGGCGCCGTATCGCGCATAAGGTTGCCGACGTGGTTTACAGCCGCATTTCGGGCGAGGGCGCGTATTTCGACAGCCGTGTGGTGTTTGTCTCTGAGACGGGTTCAAAGCAAGCGCGTCGCAAGCGCCTTGCGGTGATGGATTACGACGGCGCGAATATGCAGTTCCTAACAGACGATTCCGCAATTGTTTTGGCGCCACGCTTTTCGCCAACAGGGGATCGGGTGCTCTACACCTCATATGAAAGCGGTTTCCCGCAAATCATGATGTTGGATGTGGGCACAGTCACGCGCCGCCAATTGCCAGTGCCGGCTGAAAGCATGTCCTTTGCGCCACGCTTTTCGCCAGATGGACGCTCGGTTGTTTATTCGGTCTCAACGGGCGCGAACACTGATTTGTACCGTATGGATATCGCGTCGGGTCAGGCCGTGCGCTTGACCAATACGCCCGCCATTGAGACGGCGCCGTCGTTTTCGCCCGATGGATCGCAGATCGTGTTTGAAAGTGACCGGTCTGGCAATCAGCAGCTCTATATCATGCCTGCTGGGGGCGGGGATGCGAAGCGCATTTCCTTTGGTCAAGGGCGTTATGGCACGCCCGTTTGGTCACCGCGCGGGGATTTGATTGCTTTCACCAAGCAAGCAAACGGCCGCTTCCACATTGGCGTGATGCGCACGGATGGCTCCGAAGAGCGGCTGTTGACCGCGTCTTTCTTGGATGAGGGTCCGACATGGTCGCCCAACGGTCGCGTGATCATGTTTACCCGTGAAACCCAAGGGGCAACAGGGGAATCCGCGATGTATTCCGTCGACATTTCTGGGCGCAATCTGCGCCGCGTGCCGACCAATTCTGGTGCGTCCGACCCCGCATGGTCGCCGCTGTTGAAATAGTGATTGAGCGGCACTCCCCAAAGAGCTTGGCGAGTGCTATACTGACCCAAATTGAGCAGACATAAATTCCGCAAAAGGATATGACCATGACCCACATTCAATCATTGCTGACGCGCAAGTCCCGCAGTGCGACTGCGCTTTTGTTGGTGTCCGCACTGGCCCTGAGCGCCTGTACAAACCCGAACCGTTTTGGCGGTTACGGCGCTGACGGCCAATTCGGTGCCAATGGCGCAAATGGTGCGATCATTCCAGGCTCCGCCAATGATCCCAAATCCACCGCATACTTTAGCCAAACCATTGGCGACCGCGTGTTGTTCCTTGTTGATCAATCCACATTGACGACTGAGGCGCGCGGGTTGTTGGCGCAGCAAGCGCAGTGGTTGAACGCAAATCCGGGCTATACCGCGATTATCGAAGGTCACGCCGATGAGCAGGGCACGCGCGAATACAACCTCGCATTGGGCAGCCGCCGCGCTGCTGCGGTGCAAAACTTCTTGATCTCACAAGGTGTGGATGCGACGCGCTTGCGCCCCATCACCTACGGCAAAGAACGCCCCATCGAAGTGTGTTCTGCAGAAAGCTGCTATGCACAAAACCGTCGCGCTGTGACCGTTTTGGCGGCTGGCGCAGGCATTAGCTAAGGTGCGAAACATGACAACAGGTGGCGGTATGAAACGCGTTTTGATGACAACTGCGGTGGTCTTTGCGGTCGGCTTTGCCGCGCCTGTTTTTGCGCAAGACGCGCAAACCTTGGCTGATATTCGCCAAGAGGCGGCCATTTTGTCGGTCGAATTGAAAAAGCTCAAACGCGAGCTGTCGACCACAGGCGCGCCCAACACGGCTTTGGTCGGCGCCTCCACGCTTGAACGCGTTGACACGATGGAGGCCAGTCTGGCCAAGCTGACCGGCAAGATGGAGCAGCTGGAATTTCGCATCGACCGGATCGTTGCGGATGGCACGCGTCAACTTGACGATATGAATTTCCGCCTGTGCGATCTTGAGGCGGCCTGTGATATCAGTGATTTGCCGTTGCTGACGCCTTTGAGCGGCACGGATGCGCCAAGTGGCGCGACCAATGTTGTGACCACTGCACCTGCACCTGCGCCCGTTCCTGCGCCGACAGAGGGATTGGGGCAGCTGGCTGTGGCAGAGCAATCGGATTTTGACGCCGCAAAAGCCGCCTATGATGCTGGAGATTACGAAGCGGCGGCTGCGGCTTTTGGCACGTTCGCGCAAAACTACACGGGCGGTGTTTTGACCAGCGAAGCGCAATTCATGCAGGGCGAGGCTTTGCTGCAATTGGGCCAGACCGAAGATGCGGCGCGCGCTTATTTGAGCAGTTTCAACACGTCCTCTGAGGGCGCACGCGCGCCTGCCGCATTGCTCCGTTTGGGTGGCACGATGGCCGCGCTTGGGCATGTGGATAAGGGCTGCGTGATGTTGTCCGAGGTTGAAAACCGGTTTGCGGGCACGCCTGAAGCGGGTGAGGCGGCGGCGGAACTTCTGTCTTTGGGCTGTCAATAAAACCCGCACTTTGAGGCGCATCACTTGTTCCAACAGTGATTTTGTCGCATAGCGGTTTGCATGACACACACTGACCCGCAGCTTTCGACGCTGACACAATTTTTTGCGACGCGTTTTGGCGCTGAGACACCGGATCATATCGGGGTCGCGGTGTCTGGTGGTGGCGACTCTTTGGCATTGTTACGCTTGATGGCCACGTGGGGTGCGCGGCAAGGCGTGCGCATCTCAGCCGTCACAGTCGATCATGGGTTGCGCGTGGAGGCGGCACAAGAAGCGGCTTTTGTGGGTGAAACATGCGCCGCGCTGGACATTGCACATACGACATTGAAATGGACCGACTGGTCTGGTGCAGGCAATCTGCAAGATGCCGCGCGGCGGGCGCGCTATGCGCTAATGGCGGATTGGGCGCGTGCGCAAAACATCACGGCGATTGTGCTGGGCCACACGCTGGATGACCAAGCAGAGACCTTTTTCATGCGTCTCGCGCGGGCCTCTGGCATCGATGGGCTGAGCGGCATGCAAGAGCAGCGCGAGGCCCACGCGATCACATGGCTGCGGCCGCTTTTGACCAGCCACCGTGCTGATTTGCGCCAGTATTTGCGCGGCTTGGATCAGGCATGGATTGATGATCCGAGCAATGACGATGAGGTCTATGATCGCGTCAAAGCCCGCAAGGCCATGGCCGCGCTGTCGGATCTTGGCGTGGATGCGCAGATCGTCGGGCGGGTGATGGCGCAGCTTGGGCAGGTGCGCTCGGCGCTGGACCACGCGACACATGCCCACGCTTGTCACTGCATGCGCCAAGAGATGGGCGATTTGGTGATTGATCGCGCGGCGTTTGTGCGCGCCCCTGAAGAAGTGAACCGGCGGCTGGTGTCGCATGCGCTCAGGTGGATTGCCTCAACGGATTACGGGCCGCGGGCCAGCAAATTGCAGGCGTTTATGTCGGCCATGGTGCAGGGCAAGGACGCGACTTTGCACGGGGTGCGGCTTGTGGCGACGGCCGCAGAATTGCGACTGTTTCGTGAATATTCGGCCGTTGAGGGCGAAATCTTGTCTGGCAGTGGCATTTGGGACAAACGTTGGCGCATTGCCTGCGACAAATCGCAGGAATTTATTGTGCGCGCTTTGGGCGACGATGGCTTGGCACAATTGGGCCCGCGGACGCCTGAGAACCCGCCACGAGAGAGCTTAAAGTCCACGCCTGCGGTGTTTAGCGGCGATATCTTGGTGGCGGCTCCGATGGCGGTACCCGTGACACCCCTTGCGCAAACACCGCTGAATGTGTCGGCAAAGCTGATCTATCCACAAGACCATGTGTTCACATCTCTTTTATCGCATTGAACTTATGCCACCGATGCCTATTTTAAAGGGAACCGCTTAGCGCGCCCGCGCTGAGTCTGAATTTTCGAGGAGACCTCATCTTGGGTAACGCAAGAAATCTCGCCTTTTGGCTGGTACTTTTGATGCTGGTTGTGGCGTTGTTTAACGTCATCGGCGGCAGCAATACGACCATGGCGACAGACGAACGAGCCTATTCCGAATTCATGAGCAGTGTTGATGCTGGTGCTGTGAGCTCCGTCAACATTGATGGCGAGAAAGTGAACTACACTTTGGCCGACGGCACTGAGTTTTATTCTATCAACCCTGGCGATCTTGAATTGCCCGGCAAGTTGATCGAACAGGGCGTGATTGTTGAAGGTAAAGCACAAAAGCCAAGTAGCTTGAAATCACTCGCTATGTCGTTGCTGCCTTTCGCATTGATCATCGGGATCTGGATTTTCATCATGAACCGCATGCAAGGCGGCGGCAAAGGTGGCGCGATGGGCTTTGGCAAATCGAAAGCCAAACTTCTGACCGAAAAAGCTGGCCGCGTAACCTTTGATGATGTGGCTGGCATTGATGAGGCCAAAGAAGAGCTCGAAGAAATCGTAGAGTTCTTGCGCAACCCGCAAAAATATTCCCGCTTGGGCGGTAAAATTCCAAAGGGCGCTTTGCTTGTTGGTCCTCCCGGTACGGGTAAAACATTGCTGGCACGCGCGATTGCGGGCGAAGCTGGCGTGCCGTTCTTCACCATTTCTGGTTCTGACTTTGTGGAAATGTTTGTCGGTGTCGGTGCATCTCGTGTGCGCGACATGTTCGAACAGGCCAAAAAGAACGCGCCTTGTATCGTGTTTATCGATGAAATCGACGCCGTGGGCCGTGCCCGTGGTGCGGGTTACGGCGGCGGCAATGATGAGCGCGAACAAACGCTCAACCAATTGCTTGTCGAAATGGACGGCTTTGAAGCCAACGAAGGCGTGATCATCGTTGCGGCGACCAACCGTCGTGACGTGCTTGACCCTGCGTTGCTGCGTCCAGGTCGTTTCGACCGTCAAGTCACCGTGCCAAACCCAGACATCAAAGGTCGCGAGAAAATTTTGGGCGTGCATGCGCGTAAAATCCCTCTCGGACCTGCGGTTGACCTGCGTACGATTGCGCGCGGCACACCTGGATTTTCCGGTGCCGATCTTGCGAACCTTGTGAATGAGGCTGCGTTGATGGCAGCGCGCATTGGCCGCAACGTTGTGACCATGGTCGACTTTGAGGCTGCGAAAGACAAAGTCATGATGGGCGCTGAACGCCGCTCTATGGTGATGACGACTGAGCAAAAAGAAATGACCGCCTACCACGAAGCGGGCCACGCCATTGTCGGCATCATGCTGCCAAAATGTGACCCCGTGTACAAAGCGACGATCATTCCACGCGGCTCTGCTTTGGGCATGGTGATGAGCCTGCCTGAAATGGATCGCTTGAACATGTTCAAGGACGAATGCCACCAGCGCATCGCCATGACCATGGCGGGCAAAGCGGCTGAGATCATCAAGTACGGCGAAGGCCAAGTGTCTAACGGTCCTGCGGGCGATATTCAGCAAGCCTCAAGCTTGGCGCGCGCTATGATTTTGCGGTGGGGCATGTCCGACAAGGTCGGCAACATCGACTACGCCGAAGCGCATGAAGGCTACCAAGGCAACACAAGCGGTTTGTCGATGTCTGCATCGACCAAAGAACTTGTTGAAGCCGAAGTGAAAGACTTTATCCAAGCCGGCTATGAGCGCGCGTATAAAATTCTCGAAGACAACAACGAAGAATTTGAGCGTCTCGCACAGGGCCTTTTGGAATACGAAACGCTCACTGGTGACGAGATCAAGCGCGTGATGAAAGGCGAACTGCCGCAGGTTGATGAGGCTGAGGAAGCCGCTGCTGCGCCAGACACGCCGTCTGTGATTGCCGTGCCGACAACCGGCAAGCGCAAGCTCAAAGTGATCAAGGATGAAGACGTCAAAGCGGATGCATCCGACGCGACCGAGTCTGACACAACTGACGCTGATTCACCTGAGGCTGAAACAAAAAAGCCTGAATAAAATCAGCAGACACTGCTTAAAAGCCGCGCTTTCGAGTGCGGCTTTTTTCGTTTCTCACACAGGCGTTTGCTATTTGCGGCGTGGCTCTTTCCTCAACTGCGCCCCCATGCTAAAGCGCCTGCAAGAGGACCAGATATGACGTATCAAAACCCGAAATCCATCGACACGATGGCAGATCTGCGCAGCCAAATTGATCAACTCGACCATGACTTGATCCGCCTGTTGGCTCTGCGCCAGCAACACGTGGACCGCGCGGCCGAGCTTAAGCCTGCCGTGGGCTTGCCTGCGCGCATTGAGGACCGTGTGAACGCCGTCATAGACAATGTCCGTGGCATTGCCGCGCGCGAAGGGTTCGATGAACAAACCGCTGCGGATATGTGGCGCTTGATGATTGACAACATGATTGCACGCGAAGAGCGCGCCATGTCCAAAGGAGACACAGCATGACAGCGACCAAAATTGACGGAAAAGCCTTTGCAGCCACCATGCGCGAAAAAATTGCATCGCATGTGGCGCGCCTGAAAGAAGTGCACAATGTGACGCCAGGTCTTGCTGTGATCTTGGTCGGCGAAGACCCAGCCTCCGAGGTCTACGTGCGCAACAAACACAAATCCACCGTCGAAGTGGGGATGAACTCCTACGAACACAAACTGCCGGCTGACACCTCCGAGGCCGATCTGTACGCCCTCATCGATCAGCTCAACGCCGATCCTGCCGTGCACGGCATCCTGTGTCAGTTCCCTGTGCCTGATCACCTGTCAGAGCGCGACATCGTCGCCCGCATTGATCCCGACAAAGACGTCGACGGCTTGCATGTGTTGAACGCAGGCCTTTTGGCCAGTGGTCAGCGCGCTATGGTCAGCTGTACGCCCTTGGGCTGTTTGATGCTTCTTCGCGATCAGTTTGGGTCTTTGTCAGGCAAAAACGCTGTCGTGATCGGCCGGTCTAATTTGGTGGGCAAACCCGTGGCGCAATTGTTGCTGCGTGACAGCTGCACCGTTACCATCGCCCATTCTCGCACCGCCAATATCGAAGAGGTCGTGCGCGGCGCGGACATCGTTGTTGCCGCTGTGGGCCGTGCAGAGATGGTCAAAGGCGATTGGATCAAACCGGGTGCTGTGGTCATCGACGTGGGCATCAACCGCATCGACGCGCCTGAGCGTGGTGAGGGCAAAACCCGTCTTGTGGGCGATGTGGATTACGCCTCTGCCGCAGAAGTGGCCGGCGCGATCACGCCTGTGCCCGGCGGTGTCGGCCCGATGACCATCGCCTGCTTGCTGGCCAATACAGTCACCGCCTGCTGCCGCTCAAACGGCTTTGCGGAACCTGAAGGTCTCACCGCTTAAGACCTGCTATTACCTTACAAAAAGACCGCGCGGGGCCCATGCCTTGCGCGGTCTTTTTATGTCTAAGTCACAGTTTGCAATACATATACGTGGTGCTGTGGCGGGCCTGCCCATCGGGGTCAAAGGCATAATCGGGAATATGCCCCGCGACCTCAAACCCAACAGCCGTATACAGCGGCGCTGCCACATCGCCCGTGCGGGTGTCCAGCGTGACCAGCGTTTTGCCATTGGTCTTGGCCGATTTGAGCGCTGCTTGCATCAAGGCACGCCCTACACCGCGCCGCCTTGCCGCGGGCGCGACCATCATCTTGGCGATCTCCGCGCGGTGCGGTTGATTGGCAGGCATGTCATGGATCAGCTGCACCGTGCCCAGCACCGCGCCGTCTTCTTCAGCGATAAACAAATCGCGTTCGCCGCGCGCCACACTTTCAGCGACTGTGCCCTGCCAAAAGGCCAAAGCCGCAGTCTTATCCAACGGCTGCATAAAGCCAATCGCCGCCCCAAGGTCGACGCTGTCGATCAATATCTGCGCCAAGCTTTGGCTTTGGCTCTGCCACAGATCAGGATTTCGAGCGGGGTAGGCTTTGATCACACGCATCAAACGGGTCTCTTTTCTTGGGGGGAGAGGTGGATCAGTCCATCGGCTGCAGGTCATGCAGCATCTGTTTCAACAACTCGGGCAGGGCGGTGTCTGCCCCTACTGGGGCGGCGTCCAGTGCTGCGGCCACGTCTTTTTCCAAAATCGCGACGGTGTTGCTGGGCTCGTACCCTTGGCGGGCAAACTCGATGTCATCAAAGCGCGAGGCGAACCAGTTTTGCCCCGTGGCTTTTTCCACCAGCGCCAAAAGCTTGCCGTGATCCAAATCGGCGTCTGTCGCCCAATCCAAAATCAACCGCGTCATCACTGTATGCGAGGCACACAAGAGATTGTTCAGCACCTTGGTTTGAATGCCATCGCCAAAGCCCCCCATGCGGTGCACATTCGACCCCATCGCCTCAAACAGCGGCCAAGCGGCATCCACCGCCGCGTCTTCGCCGCCCACCATAAAGGCCAGCGTGCCTTCAATTGCGCCGACTTGCGCGCCTGACATTGGCGCATCAATCAAATTGATATGGGGTGGAATTTTGTCACGCAAAGCGCGCACATATTTGGGGGACAACGTTGACGACACGATGATCGTTTCAAGGTCCGTGGCGCGCAACACAAACCCTTGCGTGCCGAAAAGCACCTCGTCGGTTTGATCCGTGTCGCGCACGACCGTGATCAGCGTCGTCAGCCCTTCCGCAAAAGCATCGGCGTCATTGCTCACCGGCAGGTTGCCAAATTCACTGGCGGGGCGAATGTCAAAGCCATCCGCATCAATCCCGCTTTTGCGCATGTTGGTCAGCATCCCGCTGCCCATTCTGCCCACACCTGCCAGTCCGATTTTGCTCATGGTCTGCTCCTCCTAATCCCATAAAGATCTTACCGCGCGGCAAATGCAAATGTCATTTGCAATGTGCTCAAAAAATGCGTGCCTCAGGCCTGTGTTTTTTGCGCGAAATATGGCGAAAAATTGACTTTTGTTACAGGCGCCCTGCGCCATTTTCACCCCGCCAGGGCCTCTCGGACGCTACTTTTGGGCTTTGAAGTGAGTCGCTTCAGATTTTCTGGGGCAAAGCCGTGTGTGGTGCGACTCACTTGCACGGGGCACGAAATCTGTTCGGATTTTTCGGCCGCATGGCTTGCGTTTGCCGCTGGGTCTGCACAGCGATCAAAAACGGTTCAGAGCAAATAATGTCGCGCGGTTGGGTGCTGGATTGGCTTTGCTCCAGACCGAAAACAAAAATACCGCGCCAATTCGGCACGGTACATCACAACGACATCTTGTAGGTCGCGCTTGCTGGGCTACGACATAACGGCTTGTACAAGCTGCGAGAGGGTGAGAGCACCTTCCGTTATCGACAGTCCAGTTGAAAGGGCTGCCATCAATGCGATGCCGAGACAGGTGATCGCAGAAGCAAAGACAATCCAGTCGAAAGCGACGGAGTCGAAGAAGCTGGTCTGGGTCGTTTGGTCAAATTTCACCGGTTTCATATAGGTGCCCCCCAAAGGCGATCTTTTAAAAGCGTGCGCATAAAACGCGGTGCCCGCGTCACGTTCGCAAATGCGTGAGATGTGACCTATTTGGGCACCAAAATGCGGCGCGAGTAGGGCTGAAATGGACCAATATATTGGTCATTATCAGAACCTGACATACTGATTAAGATATTGATAACAGATGAAATTTTATCAATATCGCACGACCCAAGAACGTCTTGGAACATGCATTTCTTTTAGCGTAGATTAATCCCAAACGCCTGCAGCTGAAACTTTAAAAAAGGGCGTAAATCTGGACTCAACGCGAGGACCCGCAAATAGAAGGTCCTCGCAGATGCTACGATGTCTCGTGACGTTGGGTCAATCGATAATTGTGGCTTCGGTCGCCGCGCGCAGGTCCGCTTCGGACACGCCGTCGGCCAATTCGACGATCTTCAAACCGCCGTCCACAACGTCCAAAACGCCCAAATTGGTGATCACGCGATCCACAACAGCTTTGCCCGTCAGCGGCAATGTACAGGCTTTCAGCAGCTTGCTGTCACCGTGCTTGTTGGTGTGGTCCATCACGACGACAACACGGCCAACGCCTGCGACCAAGTCCATCGCGCCGCCCATGCCTTTGACCAATTTGCCTGGGATCATCCAGTTGGCCAAATCGCCTTTCTCATCCACTTCCATCGCGCCCAAAATCGCCATCGCGATCTTGCCGCCACGGATCATGCCAAAGGAAAACGCGCTATCGAAATAGGCGGTGTTTGGCAGCTCTGTGATGGTTTGTTTGCCTGCGTTGATCAGGTCTGCGTCCTCGTCGCCTTCAACCGGAAAGGGCCCCATGCCAAGCATGCCGTTTTCAGATTGCAGTGTGACTTCGACGCCTTCAGGGATGAAGTTCGGCACCAAGGTCGGGATGCCGATGCCGAGGTTCACATATGTACCGTCTTCGAGTTCCAGTGCAGCGCGTGCTGCCATTTGATTGCGATCCCAAGGCATTATGATTGCTCCTTTTGACGGACTGTACGCTGTTCGATGCGTTTTTCGTGCTCACCTTGCACGATACGGTGCACGTAAACGCCGGGCAGGTGGATGGCGTCAGGGTCAAGCGAGCCTGTGGGCACGATTTCTTCGACTTCCATGATGCAAACCTTGCCACACATCGCCGCTGGTGGATTGAAATTGCGCGCCGTCTTGCGGAAGATCGCGTTGCCAGTCTCGTCGGCTTTCCACGCTTTCACGATGGAAATATCCGCGAAAATGCCTTCTTCCAAAATGTAGTCTTGGCCGTTCCAAGATTTCACATCTTTGCCGTCAGCAATCACCGTGCCCACACCTGTCTTGGTGTAAAAGCCCGGAATGCCAGCACCGCCTGCGCGCATGCGTTCGGCCAAAGTGCCTTGCGGGTTAAATTCAAGTTCCAGCTCGCCGCTGAGGTACTGGCGCATGAATTCTGCGTTTTCACCCACGTAAGATGACATCATTTTCTTGATTTGGCGGGTGGCCAACAGTTTGCCCAATCCAAAATCGTCGACACCTGCGTTGTTTGAGGCAACTGTCAGGTCCTTGACGCCGCTTTCGACCAAGGCGTCGATCAACAATTCAGGAATGCCACAAAGGCCAAAGCCGCCCGCAGCGATCAACATGCCGTCTTTTACAAGGCCGTCTAAGGCCTCAGACGCCGATCCGTACACTTTTTTCACTTTTCTCTCCTCAGGAAAATCGTTCGACAGATTGGACGCAATCCAGATGTAACTGTCAATGCAATGCTGCAGTGCAAAAACGCAAAACCACGCATCTTTTTACAGATGCGTGGCATTGAACTTGAGAATAGCAATTAAATCCCTTGGCAGATCAGCTTTAGGCTTTCTTTGCCGCTGTCTTTTTCGCAGGAGCCTTCTTGGCGGCAGCCTTTTTCGCAGGCGCTTTCTTTTTTGCGGGGGCCTTTTTCTTGGCAGGCTTTTTGGTCGCAATCAGTTCGAGCGCTTGTTCGACGGTGACGTCTTCGGGCTTGGTCTCTTTGGGCAGGGTCACATTGACCTTTTCCCACTTCACATAAGGCCCGTATTTGCCGTCCATGATTTTGATCGGACCGCCATCTGGGTGATCGCCGAGCTCTTTCAAAGCTTTCGCCACAGTGCGCCCACGACCGGGGTTCTCGCGCTTGTGGGTGATCATTTCCATCGCCAAGTTCATGCCGATCTCAAAGACTTCGCTGGTCTCTTTGAGGTTGGCGTAGACGGGTTTTTCCTCGTCTGGCAACTGGTGCATCAAATAGGGGCCAAAGCGACCCAAATTGGCCGCAATCACACCGCCATCGGGGTGCGGGCCAATTTCGCGCGGCAAGTTCAGCAAGAGCAGCGCTTTTTCCAGATCGATGCTTTCGGGCGCCCAGCCTTTGGGCAGCGATGTGCGCGGTGGCTTTTTGTTTTCAGGCGTGGCTTCGCCGCGCTGCACGTAAGGCCCAAACCGACCAGAGCGCAGGGAAATTTCGTCGCCGTTGTCTTCGCCCAAAACCTTTTCATAGCTTTCCGCACCTTCGCCCGAAATCGGACGGGTGTAGCGGCATTCAGGGTAGTTGGAGCAGCCAACAAACCCGCCAGAACGCGATGTTTTCAGGTGCAGATTGCCCGCGCCACATTTGGGGCAAATGCGTGGGTCTGTGCCATCTTCGCGCGGTGGGTAAAGCGTTGGCGCAAGGGCTGCGTCCAATTTGTCGAGCACTTCGGAAATGCGCAAATCGGACGTCTCAGAAATTGCCGCCGAGAAGTCACGCCAGAAGCGCTTCAGCACGTCTTTATAGTCTAGATCGCCCGCAGAAACCGTGTCCAACTCGCCTTCCAAATCGGCGGTGAATTCATAGCCAACGTATTTGCGGAAGAAGTTCATCAAGAAGATCGTTACGATTTTGCCTTTGTCTTCGGGGAACAGGCGGTTTTGCTCTTTGCGCACATATTCGCGCTCAACAATCGTTGTCAAAACAGAGGCATAGGTTGAAGGGCGGCCGATGCCGAGCTCTTCCATGCGTTTCACCAAAGTGGCCTCGGTGTAGCGGGGCGGCGGGTTGGTGTGGTGTTGCAGGCCTAGAACGGCGTCACCAGCGCCAAGCGCCGCTTCTTTGTCCACAGCGGCAGCCGTCAAGGCACCGGCGACTTTCTTGGCAGGCTCGTCTTGCATGATTTGTGGCAGACGGGCGCTGTCTTCTTCGCCTTCTGCGTCATCTTTGCCTTCCATGTAGGCGGCCATGAAGCCGTCAAAGGCCACAACCTGACCCGTGGCGCGCAAGACGACCTCTTGGTCAGCTGATGCGATATCCACAGTAGTGCGCTCCAAACGGGCCGCTTCCATTTGCGACGCAATCGTGCGTTTCCAAATCAAGTCATAGAGCTTGGCCTGATCGCCATCGGACAGGGCCGCCTCTTTTGGACCTTTGGCCAATTCGGTCGGGCGGATACACTCGTGGGCTTCTTGCGCGTTCTTGGCTTTGTTTTTGTACTCACGCGGCTTGGACGGCACATATTTATCGCCGTAACGCGCCTTGATGGCTTCACGCGCTTCTGCGATGGCTTCGGGCGCCATGTCGATGCCGTCGGTCCGCATATAGGTGATGAGACCCGCTTCATACAGGCGTTGTGCCGCGTTCATCGTTTGACGCGCGCCCATGCCGAATTTGCGGCTGGCCTCTTGTTGCAGGGTCGATGTCATGAATGGCGCAGATGGGTTGCGCGTGCCAGGTTTGGCCTCAACAGACACCACTTTCAGATCACGCGACGACACAGCCTGTACGGCCATTTCCGCAGACAGGCGGTCGCCAAGGTCGAATTTATCAAGCTTTTTGCCAGAGAGCTGCGTCAAACGCGCTTCAAACTGCTGCCCGCGCGGCGTTTCAAGCATCGCTTTGACGGACCAGTATTCTTGCGGATTGAACGCCTCGATCTCGTCTTCGCGTTCCACGATCAAGCGCAGACACACCGATTGCACACGGCCCGCAGAGCGCGCACCGGGCAATTTGCGCCACAAAACAGGCGAGAGGTTAAAGCCCACAAGGTAGTCCAAAGCGCGGCGCGCCAAATAGGCGTCCACCAGCGGCATGTCCACTTGGCGCGGGTTTTTCATCGCTTCTGTCACGGCGGTTTTGGTGATCGCGTTGAACACCACCCGCGATACAGATGTCGACTTTTTAATCGCGCGGCGTTTGGTCAGCGCTTCTTGCAGGTGCCATGAAATCGCTTCGCCTTCGCGATCGGGGTCGGTCGCGAGGATCAGTTCGTCGTCGTTTTTCAGCGCATCTGCGATGGCTTTGACATGGGGGCGACTTTGCGCGCCGATGTCCCAGATCATTTCGAAATCATTGTCCGTGTCGACCGATCCGTTCTTGGCCGGCAAGTCGCGCACGTGGCCGTAGGATGCCAATACGGTGTAGTCGCTTCCAAGGTATTTATTGATCGTTTTGGCCTTGGCTGGGGATTCGACAACAACAACGGGCATAGTACATCCTTTATACGACTCTGTTGGCCTTATGGCGGCGCAAATTGAGTTACGCAACTGCGGAATGTCAATGAAAGATCGTGAAATTGAGTTAATTTCTTGCGCAAGATGTCAAATATCGCGGGGCTTTCAGCTGATTTACGGCGCGGCCCTGACCCATTCCCATAGGGGCAAATCGACGAAAAACGGGCGCTCTTGACGGGTGAAATAATTCGGAATAGGCAAAGGGCAGGCTGTAGACGCCTGCCTCCCGCTGACATTTGTCTTGGTGAAGTTCTGCGACGATACATCTCTATCGACCTCTTTTTCCGCATATCGCGCGGATGGTAACGCGGGCCCCATCTCACAAGCGCGATTCGGCTTGAGGAACATGGGATATGTCTGACACCCCCTCCAATTCTTTCATCGATGGCCCCCTTGGCGCCATCTATCTTAAAACCGCCTTGCCGATTATTTTCGTCATGGGCATGAACGGGCTGTTGTCCGTCGCTGATGCGGTGTTTCTGGGCCACTATGTTGGCCCCCAAGCGCTAGCCGCCGTGACCTTGATGTTTCCGATCTACATTCTGATCGTGGCGCTTTCCACACTTGTATCGAACGGCATGTCCAGCATGTTGGCGCGGGCCTTTGGCGCAGGTGACACGACGCGCGCGCGTGGCATTTTTGCTGGCGCGCATGGTCTGGCCCTCGCGCTGGGGGGGATTTTGATCGCCTTGTTCACCATCTTTGGTCAGCCATTGGCACGACTGGCGGCAGGCGGCAACATGGATTTGGCGCAGATGGGCGCGCTGTATCTGCGCATCACTGTGGTCTTCGCGCCGGTGATGTTCGTCTTGTCGGTCCATTCGGACGCGCTGCGCAGCGAAGGCCGCGTGGGGTTCATGGCGGCAATGAGCCTGCTCGTTTCCGTCGCCAACATCGGTTTCAATTATGTGCTGATCGCGCTGCTTGATATGGGCGTCGCAGGGTCGGCTTATGGCACGGCCGCCGCGCAAATACTGGCCTTTGGCATTATTATTGGGTTTCGCACCTTCGGTAACACCGCGTTGAAACCATCGGTGGTGCTGCAGGCGACTTTGCGAGCGCATTGGGGGCGTATCCTTGCCTTGGGCGCGCCGCAAAGCCTGAACTTTATCGGTCTGGCGCTGGGATCAACGGCCATTCTGATCTCGTTGCAATGGATCGGCGCCGCCCATTACGCCGACACCGTCTCTGCCTATGGCATCATCACCCGCGTGATGACCTTCGCCTTCCTGCCGCTCTTGGGGCTGTCCTTTGCGATGCAGACAATCACCGGCAATAACTATGGTGCGGCCCTTTGGAAACGATCAGAGGCAAGCCTGCGGATCGCGCTCATTGCGGCGCTTATCTATTGTGCCTTCGTGCAAGGCATCGTGACGCTGTTTCCTAGCCAAATCGCCAGCCTATTTGTCGTGGATAAAGCCGTCATTTCGCAAGTCGCGCGACTTTTGCCGATCATGAGCCTTGCGTTCTTCTTGATGGGGCCTTTGATGATGATCGCCGCCCATTTCCAAGCCATCGGCCATGCTGCCAAAGCCGCCATTCTTGGACTGTCCAAGGCCTATTGCTTTGCCATTCCTTTGACATTCCTCTTGCCGCTATGGTTTGGTGAAACAGGCGTTTGGTACGCAAGCCCCAGCGCCGAAGTCCTGCGTTGCGCCCTCACAGGACTGGTGCTATGGCATGGCGCGACACGCGGCAATTTGCGGTTGGGGCTTTTCCGGTCCCATAGTGATCCCCACGGCGATACCCATATCCACACGGCAACTCATACCCAAGCCCAAACCGCAGCGGGAGAGGCGTCATGACCATCAAACTTCCATCCGCATCTCAGGCCAAAGATCAAGCCAAACGGCTGCGCGCCAAAATGGCCGACGACGGAACAGCGATTGGCCATGCCAAATCCCTCGAACTGATTGCCCACCAATACGGTTTTCGCGATTGGAACACATTCTTCGCAGCAATCGGAATCTTGCCCCCAAAAGACTGGGCCCCCGGCGATGCAGTGACCGGCACATATCTGTCCCAACCCTTCACGGCAAAAGTGGTCTCCGCCGCAATAGTCCGCGCCGGTTGGGTCAGATTAGAGCTGCATCTGGATGAACCTGTGGACGTTGTGACCTCGAAACTGTTCTCAAACCTGCGCAGACGCATCCGCGGCACCGTCGGCCCACAAGGCCATTCCATGGAACGCACCAGCGACGGCCAACCACAACTGCAAATCGGCATGTGGTAAAGCACACCCACGACCTGCAGGCACGAGAACCTGCCCCGCAGGTCGTGGCCTTTGAGTCAGAAGGTGATGCGGGCCGTAAAGGTTAGGGTCAGTTTCAGTTGTCTAAAGTCACCGTTCGGTTCGATGGGGATTTGGAAACTATTGTCCCAAATCGGCTCAAATCCGTCTTTAAAACATGTAAACTGCGGGGCGGCGAAAGGTTTAAACTGTTGCAAACACGTGCCTTAAAGTCGTGCAACTTTTTAAAACAGCGCTATGTGCGCGACAAAAGACCGCCGGCTTTTCGGGTGATGTGTCCGTCGAGTTCCAGCGTCATGATCTGCGAACTGACGTCTTCGGCGCGTGCGCTGAGGTCGCGGATCAACTGGTCTTCGGCAATGGCGACACCGCCAAGGCGTGACAGAATTTCAGTGTGCAGCGCCGTGGTGTCATCAAGCGATTGCGGCGTTTGGGCTATGGGCTCAATCGCTTCATCGGGCGTTTGTTTTGCGGTGAGCGCCAAGGGCGACGCTTGGGCGAGCACATCGATCACGTCGCGTGCGCCACGGATCAGGCTGGCCCCATCGCGCAGCAGGTTGTTGCACCCAGAGGAGCGCCCATCAAACGGGTGCCCCGGCACGGCCATCACTTCGCGGCCCTGTTCCATCGCGTTGCCAGCGGTCAAAAGCGAACCAGACTTGGCTGCGGCTTCGATCACAACGGTTGCCAAAGCCATGCCAGACACGATGCGATTGCGCATGGGGAAGTGCCGCGCAAAGGGTTTCATGCCAAGGGGTTGTTCGGATACGATGACGCCTGTGTCTGCGATTTGGTGGTAAAGGTCTTTGTTTTCAGCGGGATATATCACGTCCAAGCCGCCGCCAAGCACGGCGATGGTTCCTGTGTCGAGTGCGGCTTTGTGGACGGCCGTATCAATGCCGCGCGCCATGCCGGACACGATGCCAAAGCCTTCGGCGCCCAGATCACGCGAGACGGCGCGGGCCATTCTAAGGCCCAAGGAAGACGCATTGCGCGCCCCGACCAAGGCCACCATCGGGCGTTCAAACAGCGATACATCGCCTTTCACCCAAAGCAATGGTGGTGCGTCAGGGATCAGGGCAAGGCTGGCAGGATACTCAGGCTCACCTATGGCAAGCAGGCGCGCGCCGATTTTGCGACCCGCGCGTAGTTCTTCTTCGACAACGGATTTTGGGCATATTCTGTAGCCGTTTACGCCCGCAGCCCGTGCGATGTCTGGCAGCGCATCCAGCGATGCTTGGGCGGACCCGTGGTCGTTCATAAGGCGGTAAAAGGTGGCCGTTCCAACGCGGCGTGATCGCAAGAGTCGGAGCCAGTTGATGCGGTCTTCCGCAGTGTGGGGTGGGGTGAGGGGGGGGGAAGGGATGAAATCCATTTTGACCAGCTCTCTCCGTCTCTTGCAGTTAAGACCATCGCGCAAAATGGTTAATACCCAGTTACTTTCATCAATTTATCCTCAAATTTATCAAAAATTCGCCGCAGTCATCGCCGAGATCTGGGTGATTTGGCGCGGTGCGCTGGGTATGAAACGGAACAGGCGCTGCGGCTAGAAGAGCCATCAGCGCCTGTAAGTCTTTGTATTTGTTTTATTTGCAGGCGAGGTGCCGGAAATCAATTCCCGTTAAGTGGCCGATCCGCCAACCGTTAACTCGCTGATCATAGTTGTGGGCTGTCCCACGCCCACTGGCACCCATTGACCTGCCTTGCCGCAGTTGCCCATGCCCGGATCTAGCGCCATATCGTTGCCAAGTGCGCGGATGTGTTTCAGTGACGTTGCTCCGTCGCCGATCAATGTGGCGCCTTTCACGGGCGCGCCAACGACACCGTTTTTGACTTGGTAGGCTTCGGTGCACGAAAACACGAACTTGCCATTGGTGATGTCGACTTGGCCGCCGCCAAACCCGACCGCATAGATGCCGTCTTTGAGATTTGCGACGATGTCTTCGGGGGGCGTGTCGCCACCGAGCATATAAGTGTTGGTCATGCGCGGCATCGGGGTGTGGGCATAGCTTTGACGCCGCCCGTTTCCGGTTGGCTCAACGCCCATGAGGCGGGCGTTTTGGCGGTCTTGCATATAGCCGACCAGAATGCCGTCTTCGATCAATGTGTTTTTGCCGCTTGGCGTGCCTTCGTCATCGACAGAAATGGAGCCGCGACGATCAGGGATTGTGCCGTCGTCCAGAACGGTCACGCCTTTGGCTGCGATTTGCTTGCCCATCAACCCTGCAAAGGCTGAGGTTTCTTTGCGGTTGAAATCGCCCTCAAGCCCATGGCCGATGGCTTCGTGCAGCAAAATACCAGGCCAGCCGTTGCCAAGCACAACATCCATCACACCCGCAGGGGCAGGGACGGCTTCAAGGTTGACGCTGGCAATGCGCAGGGCCTCGGTGGCGACGGATTTCCAGTGCTCAGGGGCCAGCATGCCCAACAGCCCTGTGCGACCGCCACCGCCCGCAGAGCCACTTTCGCGGCGGCCATCTTTTTCAACGATGACGGAAATGTTGAGGCGGGCCATGGGGCGCTGATCCGACACGAGGCCACCGTCGGGGCGCAGAATAAACACTTCTTGGAAAGAAGCGGCAACAGAGGCCGAGACTTGCACAACGCGTGGGTCTAAGGCGCGCAGGAAATCGTCGATTTCTTTGAGCGTATCGATTTTGACATTGAACGCTGCGCCATCCATCGGGTTTTCGTCGGTGTAAAGTTTCACATTCGTCGCACGCGGTGCGTCGGCCAAACTGCCGCCACCGTTGCCCACGGCCAGACGCGCAGTTTCGGCGGCGCGTTTGAGGGACGATTCGGAAATTTCGGTCGAATGGGCATAGCCGGCGGTCTCTCCACGCACTGCACGCAGGCCGAATCCCTCGGATGCGTCATATGTTGCGTTGCGGATTCGCCCGTCATCCAATACGATCCCCTCAGATGTACGGCGTTCGAAGAATATCTCGCCATCATCAGCGCCAACAGTGGCATTTTGCAAGATCGACAGGGCTGACGCCTGATCCAACAGTGTCTCGAATGGGTCAAAACGTCTCGTTGTCATTATATTTTCTCCTTGGGGACTTGATCTAAATCAAAAAACACGGTCAATGGCGGCGCGGAAATCTTGTCCCACAGCAACTAATATGGTTTTTGGGGGTCGAGACTCAAACGAAATTCGTCCGAACATCGGGCACTGCGGCGCACATATCACTGTTGCGCTTGCGAAATGGGAAAAGAACATGCGCACAGAACGCTTTTTGTCTGGCTTTGCCGCCACAGTTTTAGCCTCCACCGTTTCAGGTGCCGCCATGGCGCAACAAGCCGGCGAATTGCTGGGCGCGCCTGTGGACGGCAAATTGGGTTTTCAACCCGCTGCGACTGAACTTGCTCGCGATTTGCAAGGATTGGACAACATCTTGTTGTGGATCATCACAGTGATCGTGTTGTTTGTATGCGTTTTGATGGCTTGGGTTGTGGTGCGCTACAACCGCAAGGCAAACAAAACACCAGCAACATTCACACACAACACACCGATCGAGATCGCTTGGACAATCGTGCCAATCTTTATTCTGGTCATCATTGGCGCGTTCTCTTTGCCAGTTTTGTTCAAACAGCAAGAAATTCCTGAAGGCGACCTCTACATCAAAGTAACAGGCTACCAGTGGTACTGGGGCTACGAGTACGTTGACGAAGGTTTCTCTTTTGACAGCTACTTGCTTGAGCGCGATGAATTGGAAGCTGCGGGTTACGACCAAAGCTTGTACTTGCTTGCGACAGACACCGCCGTTGTTGTTCCTGTAGACACAACTGTTGTGATGGGCGTAACCGGTGCGGACGTGATCCACTCATGGACCATCCCAGCATTTGGCGTGAAACAAGATGCGGTTCCTGGTCGTGTGGCTGAACTTTGGTTCAAAGCAGAGAAAACAGGTACCTTCTTTGGTCAGTGTTCCGAGCTTTGCGGTAAAGACCACGCCTACATGCCGATCACTGTGAAAGTTGTCTCACAAGAAGAATACGACGCATGGTTGGCTGGCGCGATTGAAGAGTTCGCGTCTTTGGAGGGCACAACTCCACAGATGATCCAACTGGCATCTGCTGAGTAACGCGATTGCGAAAATAGGCGTGGGCAATTTGATTTGCCCCGCCACGGTTCTAACTAGACACGCACAACGGCGCCGTTCGGGGGATGTTCTCCGCAGGCTCCCCCACCGATGCAAAGGCACGTGATGACAGACGCGACGATCACACTTGAGGACACCGAAGAGGCGAGCTTTGGCGACTTTTTCGCGTTGCTGAAACCTCGTGTGATGTCACTTGTTGTCTTTACAGCTTTGGTCGGCTTGATGGTCGCACCCGGATCAGTGCACCCGTTTGTCGCGTTCTTTTCAATCCTGTGCATCGCCATCGGTGGCGGCGCGTCTGGCGCGTTGAACATGTGGTACGATGCTGACATCGACCGCGTGATGAAACGCACCAAGGGACGCCCAATTCCTGCAGGCAAGGTGACCGAAGGTGAAGCTTTGGCCATCGGCGTGACGCTTTCGGCCTTTTCCGTGATTATGCTGGGCTTGGCGAGCAACTGGGTCGCTGCTGGGCTTTTGGCCTTCACCATCTTCTTTTACGCCGTTGTTTACACCATGTGGCTGAAGCGTTCGACGCCGCAAAACATCGTGATCGGTGGTGCTGCGGGCGCGTTCCCTCCGATGATCGGTTGGGCTGTGGTCACGGGCGACATCACAATCACCAGCACGCTGATGTTCGCTTTGACCTTTATGTGGACGCCGCCGCACTTCTGGGCTTTGGCTCTGTTCATGAATTCTGACTACGACAAGGCGAAAGTGCCGATGTTGCCCGTCACGCACGGCACGCGGTCAACCCGCAAGCACATCGTGGTCTACACGCTGCTTTTGGCGCTGACAGCGGGCGCATTGTTGTTCACCTCCATTTCTGGCTGGGCCTACTTGGTGGCGTTTGTCGTGATGAATGCGCTGTTTATCCAAGGCGCGTTTAAGATTTTGCGCCGTGATGACGCGGATGCCAAAGCCGATAATTTCAAAGTGGAACGGTCGTTCTTTAAGCTCTCATTGGCGTATCTTTTTGCGCATTTCGTGGCTCTAATGTTTGATGCGATGCTTAGCGGCTTCGGCATCGGAGGACCTTTCTAACATGGCGATCACCAAACTTCATGACATGCACACGCGCCGCAAATCCCGCAATGTCGGGCTGGGTCTTGTGCTGGCGACTTTCGTTGTGTTGATCCTTGGCCTGACTGTGGTCAAAGTGAAAACCGTTGATGTGACCACTGGTGGCATTGTGGAGGCAACCGAATAATGGCGCTGCAAGGTCCTCAAAAAACGGCTGCCACGCTTGTGGGTGTTGTTGTCTTGATGGGTGGTTTGGCTTGGGCGGCTGTTCCTTTTTACAGCTGGTTCTGTGCGGTCACCGGCTTTGGTGGCACCACTTTGGAAGCTGACGTTGGTTCTGACGTCATCTTGGACGAGACCATCAAGATCCGCTTTGATGCGAACACCGATCCCGCCATGGCATGGTCGTTCAAACCAGTTGAACGCGAGATGGAAATCCGCATTGGCGAAACAGGTTTGGCCTTTTATGAGGCGCACAACCCAACGGATCGCGCGATTGCAGGCACGGCGTCTTACAACGTTGCCCCATACGAGGCTGGTGGCTTTTTCACCAAGATCGATTGTTTTTGTTTCACTGAACAAGTGCTTCAACCCGGCGAGTCCGTGTTAATGCCGGTAACGTTCTACGTGGACCCCGAAATCACTACTGACCGTGACGCGAAATATGTACATCGCATCACATTGTCTTATACATTCTACGAAACCGATCTGCCCGAAGAGATTGCCGCTTTGCAAAGCGACGCTCCGAAGGTTACAGATCTTAACTGAACCCATTAGGGAAAATACCCCGAGGGAGAGGGACACACGACTATGGCTCATGTAAAGAACCACGATTACCACATTCTGCCACCATCCACGAAACCAATGCTGGGTGGTATCGCTGCCTTTATCATGTTGTTTGGTGCCGTCATGTGGATGGTCAACGACACACCTTGGATGTTCCTTGCTGGCCTTTTGGGCGTGCTTTACGTCATGTGGGCTTGGTGGCGCGAAACAATCCTTGAAAACAAGGCTGGCGATCACACGCCTGTTGTACGCATCGGCCTGCGTTACGGTTTCATCATGTTCATCATGTCCGAAGTTATGTTCTTCTTTGCATGGTTCTGGGCGTTCTTTAAAACGTCTATCTACCCAATGTACGAATACGCGGGCACAGAATACGTTAAACCTGAAATCATTCCGGTTAACGCGTTCCACCTGCCTTTGATGAACACATTGCTT
>NZ_JBDMZG010000112.1:0-20869 GCF_039769035.1 Pacificibacter sp. | reverse complement strand
TTTCGCTCATTCCAGGGGCGCGGCTAGACCTGATCCGACGCGCTGGACACTATCCGATGCTTGAGGCCCCGACCGCTTTTGCAGCGCAGTTATTGGAGTTTCTAAGCGAGATTGGCCATGTCTGACACACGGCCAGCCTTTCTGTTTGTGCACGGTTCTTGCCACGGCGCGTGGTGCTGGAACTTGGTGATGGCGCAGCTTGAAGCGCAGGGACATGCCTGCCGCGCGCTTGATTTGCCGCCCTATGTGGCAGGTGCTCCGGCCGAGGCGCAAGTGACCCTTGAGGACTACGCACAAGCGATTGTAAACGACATCGACGCACACGGCGGCGCGCCTGTTGTTTTGGTCGGTCACTCGGCAGGCGGCTACGCTATCACAGCGGCTGCGGCCCGTGCCCCTGACAAGATCGCGCAGCTGATTTACGTCTGCGCCTATGTTCCAAGTGCTGGTATAAGCCTTGCCGATTTGCGGCGCAGTGCGGCCGAACAGCCAGTGATGGGTGCGATTGATCTTTTGCCTGATCGGCTTGCTTTCGTGTTTCGCCAAGACAAAGCACGCGCGGCGCTGTTTCACGATTGCCCTAACAGTGTGGCGCAAGATGCGATGACGCGCTTGGTGCCCCAGCCTGTACGCCCACAAAACGCACCCGTGCAAAATCTAGCGCGCGCCAATGCTATTGCACGTAGCTATGTTCGGTGCACCGAAGACCGCGTTATCCCGCCTGTTGAGCAAACAAAAATGACATGCGACTGGCCCAAAGGCGATGTGATCGACATGCACTGCGGGCATTCGCCGTTTTTCGCAGACCCTAAAGGCTTGGCCGAAATTATCCTGACGCGCCGTTAGGCCCGATGCGGGATTGCATCTGAGCCGCACCGCGATACAAAGTGAGCCTACACCCAATTTTCGGAGCTGTAATGCGCGCACGTTTACCAGTGATTTTTATTGTCGCGACCATTTTGATTGATGGCATCGGCGCGGGTTTGATCTTCCCTGTGCTGCCCGACTTGATTTTGGAAGTTACGGGCAAAACCCTATCTGAGGCGGCTGTTTGGGGCGGCGTCTTGGCGACCGGATATGCGGTGATGCAATTCGTGTTTGGGCCGATTGTGGGCAATCTGTCTGATCGCTATGGCCGCAAACCGATTTTGATCTCGGCGCTGTTTGTGCTGGCGATCGATTACGTCATTATGGCGATTGCGGGGTCAATTTGGTTGCTGTTGCTTGGGCGGATCATAGCGGGGCTTATGGCTGCCACATATTCCACCGCATCGGCCTATATGGCGGATATTTCCAAACCCGAAGACCGCGAGCGCAACTTTGGCATTGTCGGTGCGGCCATGGGCATTGGGTTTGCTTTGGGCCCCGTCATTGGCGGTCTTTTGGCCGAAGTCGACACGCGCGCGCCGTTTTGGGTTGCGGGCGCAATGGCCTTGGCCAATGGGGTCTTTGGACTGCTTGTGATGCCTGAGTCTCTGCCCAAAGATCGCCGCAGACCGTTTTCGCTTAAGCGCGCGAACCCGCTGTCGTCCTTTCAATCCGTCAGTGCGCTGGGGGGCGTGCGGGCTTTGTTGGTCGTGTTTTTCATCTACCAAGTGGCCCTGTTCGTTTACCCCGCAGTTTGGGCGTTTTTCGGCCGCGAGCAATTTAACTTTTCAGTGCACGAAATCGGCCTAACGCTGTTTGTCTTTGGGATCTCCATGGGCCTGTCGCAAGCGGTGTTGGTTGGACCAGTGGTCAAACGGTTTGGGCCCTATAAGACCGCAATGTTTGGCATGGTTTTGGAACTTGTGATCTTCATCGCCTTCGCTTTCATCATGCAATCGTGGTTGGTCTGGTTCTTGGTCGCATTGTCTGGCCTTGGCTCAATCGTCATGCCCGCCCTGCAAGGCATCATGAGCCGCGCGGCGGACGACGATCAACAAGGCGAATTGCAAGGCGTTCTTGGGTCCATTGCTGCCTTGGCAACCATCATCAGCCCATTGGTGATGACACAGACCTTTGCGTATTTTTCCCGCGAAGGCGCCGCGATTTATCTGCCGGGCGCCCCGTTTGTGTTGTCCAGCCTGATGATCGTGGCCTGCCTTGCAATCTTGTACAATTGGCGCAGGCACAACCGCTGATCAACGCCTCATAAACAGGAGCGACCGTGACAGAGTTGAAGATTTCCAATCAAGACGCGCGCCATCTGTGGCTGAACGTCAATGGGCTTGCACAAGCCCCCACAGGCCCAATTGATGTCATGGCCTTGGTACATGCTTTGGGGTTTGTTCAGCTTGATACGATACAGGTCGTCTCGCGTGCGCATCATCATATTTTGTGGAGCCGCAATCAAAACTACCGCGAACCGATGCTGGACAAGCTTCTTGCGCAAGACCGCAAGGTGTTTGAACATTTCACCCACGATGCCTCCGTTTTGCCAATGGAATTCTTGCCTATGTGGGACAAGCAATTTCGCCGCATGAAGGACAAAGTCGGACGGTCCTCGTGGTATGGAGATGATCTGAACGATAACCTGTTGGGCGAGGTCAAGCGGCGCATCACAGCTGAAGGCCCGCTGTCCACCCGCGACTTTGACACCAAAGTCGATGGGCCTAAGAAAATGTGGCGCAGACCACCGCATAAAAAAGCGCTGGACTATCTGTGGTACGCAGGCGAATTGGCCACCAGTCATCGGACTGGATTTACCAAGTTTTATGACCTGTCCGAGCGTGTGTTCCCTCAAGAGTTGCAAGAACAAGACCTTGATAACACTGCGCAAGTCGACTGGCTTTGCTCTGCCGCGCTGGAGCGCATTGGCTTTGGAACCTTGACTGAAATTCGAAAATTTTGGGATGCGACCGAGGTCAAAGATGTCTCAGCTTGGGCCAAGCGCGCCGCCAGTGATTTGGTTCCTGTCGCACTTGAAGCATCGGATGGAAGTTGGAGCAAGGCTCTCGCTTGCCCTGACATTGAAGCCCGTTTGAGCACTCTCAAAACACCCACATCGCGGCTGCGTATTCTCAATCCGTTTGATCCCGCAATCCGCGACCGCAAGCGTTTGAAACGCCTGTTTGGGTTTGACTACACGGTGGAAATGTTTGTGCCCGCAGACAAGCGCATCTGGGGATATTACGTGTTTCCCGTATTGCTCGGCGGCACATTCGTCGGGCGGATCGAAGCAAAGGCAGATCGACCCAATGGAACGCTCAATGTTCTAAACTATTGGGCTGAACCGGAGTTTAAGGGTTCGGCCACAATCCGCAATAAACTGGACGCAGAACTGACAAGATTTGCGCGCCTTGCGACCTTGGAAACTGTTCAGTGGGTTTGACCGCTTCTTACCGAGCCAGCAACACGACCATTTCTGGTCGCAGCTGAATTGCCACCGCACGAGACCCACAAGTGGCTTAGACTTTAGACCAACCCAAAGGATGCATCAGGCGGTTGGCCCAGCTAAAGAGGCTTGGCGTCGCGCATGAACATTGGCGCAATACATACAACCATTCACAAAAGAAGCGGACAACGCCCCCAGTTCACGATCCACGTTCTGCAATCCACCCTCAACATACATGATGTCATTGAACAGACGCGTGCGCGCTTCATAACTTTCAGGATCATGAGCCAAGGTGCGCACATATGGCGATACTTTTTTGGCAGAGGGCGTCACCTGCATCGCTTTCAATTGCGCAGGTGTTGCGTCTTCCATCTCGAGCGGTGGCAAATGAGGGGTCCACTTAAGTGGCTTAAGCCTAATATTTGGCAGGGCGCCATTGGCGTTTGTCATACATAATTACCTTAGCAACGAAATCCCATGCGCGATCTGCATCTGAAAGCACACAAAAGCCAGCAATTCCGAAAGGGCTATAATTTGCGGAATCGTGAGGCCAGCCTCTTTGAGCGTTTGAAGATGCGCATCATTCGCCTCGCGCGGCGCAAGCGCGATCATGTCAGCATGGTTTGCAATCGCACGCTGTTGCGGATCACTCGGATCTTGTCCTGAGGCCAGCGCATGCAACGCGTCATCCGAAGGCATCGGGTATTGCGCGATGAGCGCCTCATTGCCTGACTGCAATGCAACACGGCGCGCCACGGCAGCCCGCAAGTTTGGCGATAGCCCGAGGTCATCTTGAGGCGTCAGCACAGAAGTTTCGCACTGCGCAGCGCCAGTAACAAACTGCGGCCGTTTATCGCGCAGCACAAAAGTTGGATCAGAAGGCGCAAGACCAGCGGCGCGATCTATGGCGTCGGGGCGGACGTGTTCTTTTGTCATTGTCCATCAGGCCCCATCACCAAGTTTGGCAACCACAGCGTAATCTCTGGGATTGCCGTGATCAGGATCAACGCGACAAATGGCGGAATAAGAAGCGGCAAGATCGACACCGCAAGACGTTCAAATTTCACCCCAGACACCGCTGACATGAGATAAAGCCCAACCCCCAGTGGCGGCGTGGCGATACCAATCAAAAGCGCCAAAGTGATGATCATGCCGAATTGCACGCGATCGACACCAAAGGCATCTGCAGCAGGCAACAAAAGCGGCAACAAGATGATCTTTGCGGACGTTGCATTCTCGGGGCGAGCGTTGCGGCGGAAGGTCAACGCATTTTGGAACACCCGCACCTCTGCGCTCCCCACTACACAGCCAACTATCAGATGGTACATGAAATCTGGTTGGTTTTGCGATCAATTCCTATTTGCGACGCAAAACTAGGCTCTCAATTTCAAACGGGACTTCAGCATATTTCTCCTTGTCCGCCGGCTTGGCTTCGCCGACCATGAATTTTCCAGGCAAGGCCTCAAGTCGCAGCGGCAAGTCGCCCGAATTGATTTGAATTGTTCCGCGAAACTTGGCACGCAAGGGCGTTTCGGATTTGCGCAAGTGAAGCGCTTGAAGGTGGCAGATATTGCGCTCCGCCCCGTTGAGTTCAAATTCAATACGTCGACGCCGTTTTTGCGCCGGCATTTCAAGGGACACTTTGAAGGCATATGTTCCGGCCTGCGTCACCTCGTTTTCATATATCGTTTGCCCAAAGACATAGGCATCAGACCTGCGCGTTTTGATCGGCCTTGTGAAGGCTCTAAAGGCCGATGTGTCTGTGTTGGTGTTGCGACCAGAGTATCGCGCACGGTGAACCGTGTGCAGCACGCTTCGGACCACCTTTTGCAGCGATGTCATGTTGCTTTGCTCTTTGGCCATCAACATCAAGGCGACACGTTGAGGCGCGGAAACAACACGCCAGCGGCAAATCGCATCAAGCACCGCCTCAGGAACCAAAACCCCGAGATCATTTGCGAGATATGACAGCGCGATGGCAGATTGATGTATCAGATTGCGCCCTTGGATAATTTTGATGAACACATCCCAATCGATCGTTTCTTTCGTCAAGATACTAGCCACATCAACCAACCAATCACTGTGGCTATGCCCATCCCAACCGCCATGCCCAATGGCCATCGCAATTCGTTCTTCTGCAGATGGGACATAAACGTCCAGACCGTAAAACTTGACGCGGCGCGCCTCGCGAAGCAAAGCTTCATCCAGTTCCGCGTGAGAATTTTGCGCTTTATAGGCCGTTTTATGCAAATCGATATCGCCGAACCGACCCTTTTTGAAGTTCCGCGCCCTGATGCTGGATATGCGAGCACGTAGCCCCATAACGCTTTCCCCGCGCGCGCTGTTCCAGCCATCTTTTGCAAGAATTTCAAAGCTTTCGGAGAAACGATCGTCGCTTACAAGCAAATCGAGATCATAGGACGTGCGGCTCTTTTGTTCAGCCAAATCAAGCGCGACACGACAGGCTCCTTTGAGCAAAACAACCCGCACACCTGCATCAATCAACTTTTCCAAAGCGGGCTTTGACGCGCCAATCGCCATACGCGACTTGGTCCAATTCAGTCGCTGCAATCCACACAATCGCGCATATTCAGGATGAGGCGCCAATCGCCGATCAAATCGTGTTGTGATTGTCGCCAGAAGCCGATGCTCCGCAAAGGTCGCATCATCCAAATCTGTATCGTGCAACCACTGTTCAATAGCCGCAAACGCACGATCTTCATCGGGGCAAATGGCTGCTGTGATCAACTGATTCCGTGCGCCTTGGGGCCAAGCCCACGCCAGTCGCGGAAAGCTGCGCGACACAAGTTTACGTTCAGCCTGCGTCATTTTTCGCCTTCCGAGGCCGCTTGTTTCCGGCGTTGCATTGCCAAATAGGCAACGGCCAGATACCCACGGTCTTTTTCGGGATCACGCCCCGAAGAGAGACTTCCAGCAATGGCACGACGCATCACCAGCACTTCGTCAATCGTGTGAAAGTGAACGCCCACTTCGCGGGCACGCGCGAGCCAGTCCACCATATCGCCACGCCCCCCTGGGGGATCAATAATATCGCCAACTTCGTCAAAGGTATCGCGGTAAAAAACAAGATCTGAGCGCAGCAGCCCCGGACGCACTTCGCCAGATGTCATATCTGTCGAGCCATGCTGAAATTGACGATGCTTGGCAAAGACAAAGGAACGAGGGCCCGAATTTTTGAGAATTTGAAGCTGCTTTTCCATCTTTTGGGGCAACCAAAGATCGTCGGAATCCACCGTCGCGACGATGTCACAGCGTGTTGCCCGAATGGCTCTGGTGAATGCTGCACCACTTCCTTTGTTTTCTTGTTCAATCACACGCACGATGCTGGATGCGGTCCGCGCAATCTGCGCTGTTGCATCAGATGATCCATCATCAACCACAACGACTTCGGCAGGCTTGATGGTCTGTGACAAAACAGACGTCAAAGTTTCACCCAGTGTCCGGCGCGCATTATGGGCGGCAATGGCAACGCTGTACTTCATGATCACATCAGCTCCCTAGGAAGAAGAATATCAAAATTCGGTTTGTGGATTTTGAGTGTCGGGTCCGCTTTGCGTCGCTGCAAGCTTTTCATCAAAGCGCGGGCAAAGCATTGGCGCGCCTCATCTGTGTTCTGCGTCACGCCGCCTTTGTGGCGCAGGTAGTAGTGAGTCACCGTGGGTGTTTGCACAAACTGAGTGCCAGATTCAAATATCCGCAAAAGATAATCCGTATCCTCGGCTTGCCTGAGGGACTCGTCAAATTGCCCAATACGTTTAATAAGACTACGCCGGAACAACCCACAGGTTAGGTGGATACTGGTGATTTCTTTTTGGACGGCCTCTTGTGTCGGTGCAAGCGTCTGGGGGTCTAATTCACTCGTGGCAATCATATTGCCGTATGTGACGTCGATGTCTGGCTGTTGAACCAAGATAGGCAGATCAGCAGAAAACCGGTGAGGCAACATGACGTCATCTGAATCCAGAAACGTAACCACTTCGGTGCTGTCCAACAGGTGATCCAACCCAGTGTTGCGCGCCTTCGTGACGCCACCGTTGTCACGCCGAACAGTACGTATATTGGCGTATCTACGCGCCAAATCGGTAATGACATGAGGGGTTTCATCCGTCGATCCATCATCAACAATCAGGATATCCAAATCCACAGTTTCGCCATGCTGAATAAGCGACCGCACGGCCATCTCAAGCGTTTGAGGACGATTGTAAACGGGAATGATCACGGTTGTTTTCATGTCAAATGTCTTCGATGAATTGGCGAATGGTGTCAGACACCTCGCGTGGGTCCGGCCCCAAACTCAGTTGGAAACATGGTAGGTTTCGCGACACCTCTGCAGCCGCTGCATACAAGAGCGCTCGATCTCCGGGAATTTGCGATACCCCTGATGGGGCCAGCGCCAAAAAGGCTTGCTTTGCTGAAATTTCGGCCGTGGTTGTTTTGGCATTCTGCCCGATTTTGGGCAACAATAGAGCGTGCAATGCGATGCTTTTGGGTTGTGGAGCAAGCCCAAGATCGTTGATGTAGAATTGATACTTATCTTGCCAATTTGTCTGTGTTGGCAAGGCCTTGTGCCCCAATAGTCCAAGACGCCTCACACCTGCATCATCTTGTTTCAAGGTGTTAAACAACGCAAAAGCCTGCAACGACTTGGGTTTCACATAAACATAGTCATCGCCGACGGTTTGCAACCCTGACAGCATGCCCGACAGAACGGTCCCAGATTTTCCAGAGCCACCAGCGCCAGCCAATAGAACGCCTTTTTCCCCCATCGCGAGCGTACCCGCATGGATCAGCGCGCCTCCATAGGATGCGAGTTCCCATTGAATGAAGTTGCGCAACGGTGATCCCAAATCCCACGCGGGGTGTTGATCTGGCCCAGTCATGATTTGAAGCCCGGTTGAGGTTTGACGATCAAAAATTTGCCAGTACTTCAACGGGTGGAAATAGTGAATGCGATAGCGCGTGGTGGCGAGCAACGCTTCAATCTGGCGCTCTTCAAAATGCGGCGCATTCCAGTGAAGCGTCGGACAGCCGTTTTGCCCCGCGACACCAATAAAAATGCGCGCTCCGCGATCCTGCGACGGCGCATGTGACGCAACGGCGACATCAACAGCGTTGAGGTAAGGGTCAAGATCGGACATCGCCGCGAAAGATCGACCAGCAATTGTATAGCGTCGCGTCTGACTTGCTGTTTCAAAAAGAGGAGCGCATCGCTCAAAAATCGTGGCGATATCCTCTAAGAGGGTCTCGGGAGACACCTCTAGTGAGGGATGCGTCATGATTGGTCAGCCGGCGCCTTGGGCCACCCAGCTTCTGCGTCAACATCATGAATTGGATCAGACACAATCAAATCGGCCAAATCATCGTAAACTTCAATTGTTGGCGCTTCATCGAGAGAAATCGGTGTGAAAGTTGCAGCTCCGGCAGCGGCATCATCGACCTCGATCAGGTGCAATTCTTGCAGTTTTGCGGCAAAGGCCTGCACAGTGGTTGATGTCTGCGGATCCGTTGAAATTTGTGAGACAGCGTGACCAGTCAAGAAAGCGTCCCACAGTATGGCGCCAGTTGTATTCAATCCAAAATATTGCCCAGAGCCAAGGTTCAAAACGACAAGATCGTCGCCAAACTTTTCATGGACGATGTCCGGACCTGCTGCTTTGTATCGTTCAGTCATCAAAGTCACCACTTCACCGCTTTAATTACGTTTGCACCACTACTTTATAGCTATCGCAACATAACGATTACAATAGGTTATCAAACAGAAAAGGATCGAATTTTTTTGGCAAGTTTGCTTAGGATGCGCTTTTTCCTAAGCGGCGTGCGACAATCATCAATGATATTGCTTTCTATTTTCGCCTGTTCGAGAAGACCAAAGTCGACCATGTCTTCCAAGGGCTTGTCCAAATCTGTTTTCCAAGTTCGGCGCGTGAGGTCTGTTTGTTCAATTTTTTTCCCACTCGACCCCACACAGTTTCGGCAAGACTTTAAAGGGCCTGGGGCATTGAGGAATGCCAGCAAGTCGTCCTGCAATTGAGCACGCTCCGCCAGTTTGAAACCTTCGTCGCCGAAATTCCTGTCCGCAAACTCGCCAATATAAATAGACTGCGGACAGCGGTACAAAGTGCCGTCACGCAAGCTGTAGCACCCCCAAACATTTGCCATTTTACAAGCCTGCCAAATGTCTTCAACCAAAGCCGTATTGTCAGACGTTTGTGACGAAAACGTCATCCGGAAATTGGGATATTTAGATACATTAACCCGCGTGTGAAATTGCTTTCCCTTGCGTTTAAACGCATCAATCTTTGCTTCGGTCAACTTTGACGTTTCATAAAAAGAGATTTCGATTTCGTCCAAAGCGGTCCATCCCTCATCAGAGAGACGATCAAGCAGCATTCCATTTGTCGTCAACTGGACAGCATCGCCGATACCGGATTGTTTTGCGATCAGAATGATGTCCACCAAGTTGGGATTCAGCAGTGGCTCACCACCCAAAATGCGTAACGTTTTGCAGCGAAATACGTCAGCCAGAAGCGTCAGAGTTCTTTGCGTCTCTTCGACAGAAGCATTCCATTTTTTCACGATCGGAGACGCATGATTGCATTGGCGGCAAGCAATGTTGCAGTGATCCGCAACAATCAATTCGAGGTTCAAAGGCGCAACAATTTTGTTGTTCGCAATGGAAGACAAAACACGAGGACTTAGGCGCTTATCATTCACGTTACTTCTCCTGTGATCTTTGCTCGGCTAACGGAGAGCCATTTCTGGGGGGCAAAGCAGGATTAAGCTGCGCTTCGGATTGCATAGTCCGTAAAATCCGTATCTCGAATGTGCCTGTTTAAGTGCTTATACTTAGGGTTAATTTCAATCAAGTTTTCATTGACCAACCGCCGCGAACTGACGGTCTATCCACACGATCAAACGCTTCATATTTAATTCTACAAGATCAGGTTAACCAAATGCTCAGCTTGCCAAATAGTTACCTTAACGTCGGCCGTTCACTGACATCCAATAGTGCGCGCGATCATCTTGATACGCGGGGCGCGTCAACCATTTTGAGTTCAGCATGCTACGCAATGAACAGTGACCGCTTTCGGAAATAGCGTTTCTGGTAGGTTTTCGGAACAAAGCGCGTTTAAACGTTGGACGAACCAGACACCAGCAAACTATCACAAGTCACTGGTGCCTTAATCCTGATTTGGCCACGGCAGACAAAGCAGCCCCCTGACCCAAACGCAGATCACTTATCCACATCGTTTCCTTGTCGTCGGCGACAATGGAGAAGCCGGCTCTTGCATGTTGGCGCGCTCTAGCGAACAACGAAAAACCACGACCACCCAATCAGGAACGCCTGCAATGGCGCGCGGATCAGCAGGTAGACAGGCCCCCATGCGTGGCCACCCATGCCGGTGTGATTGAGCGCGGCATACACATTGACTGGGAAAAATCCGATAAGAACAGCGATCGCGACAAACCCTGCCATTCTGCGGCTTGGGGGATACAAAAGTGCTGCGGCAATTGCCAACTCAAGCAACCCCGTTGCGAGTACCATCAGGGTCGGAAAAGGGGCGAAGGGCGGAAGCATTTGGGTCATGGCTTCGGTCTGGACAAAATGGCCAATCCCGAAGAAAGCAAAGGCAAAAGCAATGCCAAAGGTGCCGCCGATGCGCGTCTTGTCTGCACCTCCGATAACCCGTGCCGTGATGAGTGGAAGGATTAGCAAGCAAAGGATAATGATTGGCGTCGTCATATTTGGGTCTCCTATTCAGAGGGTTGTAGATTGTTTTGATTGGGTCGGTCCGCCTTGCCTGAGTGCAGCTAGGCAGTTTCAAGCAGGTCGGTGCCGTAGGAATTATCGACAGAGCAAAGCCACCCACGGTTTGGGTCTTTTTTGAACACGTAAGTTGCCCGACGTGTGATTGGCTCAGGCGTGTCTGGCACATGAAGAAGCGTTTCCATGATGACCAAGGCCGTGCCAGCCCCTTCGATCACTTGCGCTTGGCCTTGCGTGACCTGCAGCGTGTTCCCAAAGTGCTTTGCGATCGCCTCGAAGGCTTTTCTGATTTGCGTGATGCCTTTAGCGAGTTGGCCGGGCTGGACGACCAGAACCGCATCATCCGCATAAAACTTCATGAGTGCGTCAAAGTCTTCGGCGCTAATGGCGCGGTCGGCTTGCTTGATTAATTCAAGAACTGGTGGTTCGGACATTTGGATTCCCTTTCAAGAGCGTTGATTTTGATGAATGGCAGAATGTCAGTCCAAAGCTGCGCGTCTGGCTTGCGCTGGCAAAATGAGCAGCCATAGACAAAATGCGGCTTCTGCAATCAAAGGCAGGACGTATGCTGGCGTGATGAAACCGTGCAGGTCTGGAGCCACAAAGCGCAGGACGCTTCCGGTCAAATAAACCACCCCCGAGAGACCGACACCAAAGCCCAGAAGACGTGGGGCGAAGCCGGAGCGTAGGATCAAAACTGCCGTCAGGAAGCAGTTCACTGCAAAGAAAATCAGGCCAAGATCATAGCCATGGGCGTGCAGCTCGATGAAGCTCAGCGTGAGTTCTGCGTCATCAAACACTATCGCTGCTTGCAAATTCAGCAGACCCGCGGCAATCAGGCCTGACTGGAGCAGTCGAAAGACCAGTGCCCCCAGTGACAATCCCGCTGACACGGGTTGGAACACAAAGAACAACATCACCGCTAGGGCAGCATCCGCCAGCGCCATCACGACGTCCGCCATGATGGAAAGACGAAACCGCATGATGTCTGCACTGATAGCCTGCGCAGTCCATTCCGCGGACTCAAAGTCGATCAGCGGCCCGCGTAACGCGACTTCAGACCCTACCCCGCACAGAATAATGACAAGGTAACAGACACCCGCAAAGCGCGCCTGCTGGGATGAGATTGGAAGCCCGTTCATGTCATGCCCCCCCTCAAACCACAACGACGTTGCCGCGCTTGCGGCCCGTTTCGACATAACGATGTGCCTCGACCAAATCCGCCAGCGGGTAAGTGCGGTCCATGACCGGCGAAAATTGGTTCTTGGCCATAAGCGCGAGAACCTCTTCCAACTCTTCGCGATGGACTTCGGGCTTGGACAATCCGGCGGCCGCGAACTTGGCCTTCTTGTTGCCGAAAACTCCTGTCGTGACCATGTCCCGCAGCAAAGCAAGGCCCAGCACGGGGCACATGTAGCGACCACTTTTGGACAATGCAGGTTTGGCGGCGCCGAATGATGAAACCCCTAGCGTGTCGAACACCACATCATAGGTGGCACGGTGTGTAAGAGGGTCTTCGCTGTGATAGTCGATAACCTGATCCGCCCCGAGCGATCGCAGAAGATCAGCGTTCTTCGCGCTTGCGCTTGCTGTCACTTTGGCCCCAAGGGCTTTGGCAAATTGAACCGCAGCCGTTCCCAGACCACCGGACCCGCCAAGGATAAGCACGTTCTCACCCGGCTGAACCTGCGCCACCCTTGTCAGAAAATGCCATGAGGTCATCGCGCCATCAAAAAGCGTGGCGGCTTCCTCGTAGGTTACAGCGTCAGGTTTCGACAACACGCTACCGCTTGCATCGATACAAATATACGAGGCATTCGCGCCAAACTGCAGGCCGGCCTCAGCGAAGACCGCATCGCCAACACGAAATTGGGTCACGTTGTCGCCGACAGCAACAATATCGCCAGAAAAACAGGTCCCGACCAGACCAGTGCGCGGCCGCTTGAGCCCCAGAAAAAGGCGAGCAAATTTTGGTTGGCCCGCGCGCATCATACCATCGGCACGTGTGACAGCAGAGGCGCGGATGTGGATCAGAACCTGCCCAGATTTGGGTGTTGGTACTGTGCGTGACACGGGTTTGAGGACGTCGGGGCCGCCGTAACGTGTGACGTCCCAAGCAGTAAATGTCGTTTTCATGATGATCTCCTTGATGAATTGCCAAAGAAATACTGGATTTATTTTGTTACAATAACTGTCTAAGGTGAACCGGATAGGTTCAAAAACGATACAGTGATCATGGATTGGAAATCGCTACCCGCCTTTCTTGCTGTCGCGCGCTCGGGGTCTCTTCGGGCAGGTGCAGAGCAGATCGAAGGCACCCACGCTACAGTCCGCCGCCAGATTGAAGGTCTGGAGGCCCAACTTGGCACGACACTTTTTCGCAGGAACGCAGCGGGGCTGACGCTTACGCCTGCTGGGCGGCGTTTGCTGCCTCAAGCACTCGAAGCCGAGGCGGCCTTGCTAAAGGGGTTCAGCGCCGTAAAGGGCCTTGATCGCGAAGCGTCAGGGCGCATTCGATTGTCCGTTGATCCGCTTACAGCGCACTACTTGCTTGCCCCCGTTTTGGCAGACTTTGCAACGCTTTACCCTGAAATTGAAATCGAATTGAAGCTATCCTATTTCATTGATTCAATTGAAAAAGACGAGACCGACGTGTCGATTCGGCATGTTGTGGACGTAGACGAAGACGCGGTTGGCCGTAAATTGTTTCCGTCATCCATCGGCGTGTTCGCGTCGCAAGACTACATTGACCGGAAACTGCCCGAAGCCGGACCCAAAGGCAAAGGGCTGACTTGGATTGGCTACGGCGATATACCAGAGTTGCAAGCAATGATCGACGCCTCACCATTTCCACACGCGCGCGTCCGTCACATTGTGCAAGACCCGCAAATGCACCTACACCTCGCACGGCATGGGGCTGGCATGGCGTTTGTTTCCAGCTGGGTCCCAACAGTCTTTCCCGAGATGCGGCGGGTGCCTGGCACTGAGTTGGATCAACGAAGGTCAACGTGGATACTGCTGCATGGTGACCTGCGCCGCGTACGCCGCGCGCGACTGCTTGTCGACTATCTGTCCAGTGCGTTACTCGAACGCCGAGCAGATTTCATCGGGCAATAGGCTTCTCTACGTTTTGAAATCCAATTGATTGGGCAGTGCGACAAGGACGGCCCAGTTCTGCCATTGGAAACCTCTGTGGCTAAAGTCGGGTTCGAGCTTAGCTTACGCCTTTTTTGAAAAGTCTGTATGTGGAATATTTAGCGCTGACGGCAGTTTAGTGGTCATCAAACAATTGAATAGCGCCCAATACCGGCACCAGAATGTCATCACTTGACCATGAAATGCCTGTGGCGCGAAGGGTTCTAACGCGCCGTAACCCCTTGGTTGGCTGGACCGACGTTCCAAACGCTTGATAAGGCGCGAGCGAGCGGAGCCCTTGAACCAGCCAAGTTTTTGTCTTCACTTTTGACAAAACCTTCTCAAGGTCGAAAGCCAATTCGGTATTCTGACGCAACCCCAAAAGGATTTTAGGATCGATCGTATACCCAAATTTTCCGCCGATTTCGCGCGCACGTTCGCCCGCCAAAGTCATGAAGTCATCGCGTCCCTTCAGTCCCTTGGGCACATTTTCGTCGAGCCCCTTCCAAAAAGAAGCTTCGTTGTCCGCCCATAGGGGAATGATTTTTTCCCATACAGCGAGGGATTCATCTGCTTCGACTGACCATTTTTTGGGTAAATCAAGCAGCATCAAATTTGAAAACTTGAGCCTAGAAACGTTTTCCATGAGAAGCGCTATCATTGCGCCCCAACCTTGGCCGAGGATACTCGCATCTGAGATCCAATGCGCGCGCATGACGCTTAGAAGGACATCGACATAGACCAGACCCGTGTATTGGTCAGCTTCCAACGCCGCGCTCTTGCCGCGACCAGGCAGGTCAACAGCGACAACGCGATACCCCATTTCGGCAAGCTTCGGCGCCAGGGGGATGAAATCATCGGCCCGCCCGAACATGTCATGAATCAGAAAAATGACCTTTTTGGGGTTTTCAGGCTCCCAAATGTCGACATTGATATAGCTATGAGCACCTTCGATCTCGACCATTATCGGTTCACAGAACGCGTTGACGCTAGCCTCGAGCATTGGTGACATCCTTCAGTCGTTGCTCGATCAACGAGACGCGATCGTCTGGGGCATGATTTTGCCACTGCGCCGTCGCGGCACGGCTGCGCTCTAGCCAAAACTCTTCATCTGTTGTCAGCCTCGATATCGCCGTAACCCAAGGTAGGGCGACGGAGGGCGGTGGTATCAATTGATGGGTGTCTTGCAATGGCTTCGGAATATCGAACAGCAGTGCGCCGTTCCCCAAGTGCTCTGGCAGTCCCCCGTGGTTCGCGCTCAATACCGGTATGCCCAAGGACAAGGCCTCAATGGCCGTTCGCCCCCCGCTTTCATGCCAAAACGATGGCATAATCAGTACGTGGGTACGCGAGAAAACATCTTTCATATCAGACTGTAGGCCAATACGGCGAATGTTGCGCAATTGCGAAAACGGGAGCCCGCTTGAGGATTGAATCTTGTCTAGATTGGACCGACTTTCCACAACCAAAAACTTTAGGGATGGCTGCATTTCGCTCAGCATCTCAGCTATGCGATAGAATAAAGTGACGCCCTTTGAGTAAGACGGATTGATGAAGGTGACATGCCTCATATTGCCCTTTGGGGGCGAAGCATCCGGCTTCATCACAAATTTTCCAATGACCGTTGTCTCTAACTGCAAACGCTCGCGGTAAAGGTCGTGGGTGGCACGCGAATCCGTGAACACAACATCGACATTTTCGAATGCGTCATGGCTTTTGTACCCTGGGTGCGCAAGATAAAAGGCCGACGCAATGCCTGCCTCTTTTAGTAGTTTTCGGACGCTGCTCTCGTAGTCGGTCGCCCCGTATGTCAGGACAGCATCAGGGCGAAAATCATCTAAAATTTGGCGAAAGCGCGCGGTCGCTTCTTTGACTGTGTCGTCGTTCATCTGTCTAATGCTATGAACACCAACAGAGTGGGCAAGGTGAACGACACCTCCATCATTTAGCGTCCATAAATCATTGGCGCTATCCAGCTTAAAGCCGCTCCAACGCAGCATTTCTTCCGCAGAGGGCTTTTGGCCTTTATCAAAACCGGCGGCAGAAAAGGCCATCACGTCATGACCACGCTCAGAAAGCAGTCGGAGTATGGTACGGACAGAAATCGCAGCCCCACTCGCGGGGTCGATGAGGCAAGAGAGCGATGTAAATAAGATGCGCAAGTGGGTCTCCAGCTCTGTTTAAGGGAGCGGCTTCAGGATCAACTTCGTTCCATCTTCTTGCCGCATGCTGGCATCCCAACGCAACCCAATGTGGTCGGATTTTGGCGTTTGAATCGAAACACTTTCCAAAATTACGGCCAATGCAGTGAGCGCTTCAAGATTGGCGAAACGTGCGCCGGGGCAAATACGTTTTCCATCCCCAAAGGGTACGAAATTCAACGCTTTTTCTTTTTGGAGCTGGCCGTTTGGATGTCGATCAAGGTTCACTTGCAATGGGGCGTCAAAAACATTGGTATCGTGTTGGATACCGATCATGGAAATGAGAACCCTACTGCCCTTCGGAATCTTTAAATCACCGACTTGATCGGCGCTTGCTGCCACGCGACTGACGAGCGGAATTGGAGGGAAGATACGCAAGGTTTCGAGCAAGAATGCGTTCAATTCAGTCAGGTTCAGAAGTGCGTCAGCGCTGAGTGGGCCGTGTTGCGAAGATTCTCGAATTGAGTCACGCAAACGGGATTGAAGGTCTTGGTCTTGTCCCAACAAAAACATTGCCCACGTGATTGCCGCGCTTGTGGTGTCAAACCCCGCAAATAGCATTGTTGACAGCTCACCGAATATATCAACTTCGCTTGGGTCCGTTTGTGCAAGGGTCGAGAAAAGGCTGTCCTCTTGGTCGGCTTTGCGTGCCCTTAGCATTGAATTGAAACGGTCCAAAAGACGGGCTCTGGCATCCTCGGCATCAATTTGAAGCATGGCATAGTCGATGCTTTCGCCTTGCGGACGTGGAAAGTTTTCCCATGAGGCAAGATTTAGAATGAGACGAATGTCATCAATTGTTTGGCTTCCCCAGTCTTCGACCTGAAAGCCAAGCACCACTTCACAGAGCGTTTCCGCGGCTGCGAAATCTATAGCGTCATTGACGGGTTGAGCTGTTCCATCTGAGGCCGCAACCAATTTATCAATGGCTGACTGGAAGAAGCCACGCGTGTACTTAACGATGTCATCTGCTTTTGCCGCCGTAATGTGGGGCTGAGAGAAATCGCGCAGTTTGCGCCATTTTTCACCGTCCGTTGTCAGCCTACTTTCCCCGAAAAGGCGTTTGTAGCTGCCGAAATACTTTTGGTAATGCCCCTGCGGATTGCGCAGGATCTCGCGCGCGGATTTCGAGCTTTGAACAAGCGGAAACGTCACGCCTCCCAGTTCGAGGAGGACATCCTGACCGGGACGATGCTTGGCAATTTCATAAAGAACACTACAGGGACTTTGCTGCCACGCGTTTGCAAGAGGTGTTCCAGAAGTCAGAATGCGTTCAGTCAACTTAACCGCCTGTCAAAAAAAATGTGCCCCACCCTTGGGGCACATAATTGTAGAGCGAGAGCTCGTCACAGAAAGATGTTCATCAAAACTGTGTCGAGAAGCCAACATAGACGCCTTTAACAAGCCGAGGGCTTCCATAGTCGTCGTCATTGTCTGTATCGGAAGGCCAGTCGACATTCCAAAGTTGCTGCATTTGGAATCCAGCCGATACTGTCGCAGTGTCAGTCAAATAGTAGTCGACGCCGATCCGCGCATCCAGACTCATAGCATTCTGTTTTTCAGAGTAGCTGCTGCTATAGCTAGAGCTCGATCCGCCAGACGAGTAGCTTGAGCTGTAGGTAGATTTAAGTGAACCTAACAAGAATGCAGCGGCAACGTCGCCGGACACACCGAACTGGCTACCACTCGGGCGCGTCGTAAACTCGGCCCCAACACGTGGACCAATGCCGACATAGGTATCCGTTGCTTTGTCGGTGAAAGAAGCGCCAGAACCACTGCCGAACTTGTCTTCATACACTCCGCCGATGGACAACGACGATTTGGTCGTCAACGCGCGAGCGCCATAGAACCAACGCAAGTCCGTAGCTCCTGAACGAGAAGTGGTGCCACGTTCATAATCCAACGCTGCAAATGTGAAGCTTTCGCTGCCAGTGTAGGTTGCGAAGCTAGAGCCGAACCCACTACTAATACTGAAAGCGTCATGATCAGCTGTCCCGAAAGAGAGACCAAACGTCATGTCCTTGTTAGGGGCCGTTTGGCGTGACAACGAGAATGATCCCATGAACGAAAGCGCGTTGTCGTCAGTGCCTAGTTTATCTGGTGCGCCGCTGGCCTCGAACTTGTCATTCCAGACGCTGTTGGTCCCGCCGATACCGCCTTTAACATCTAGTGTATAACCTGATGGTACTGATTCCCCATCAGCATAGGCCTGCTGCCCCCCTGCAACGATCAGTGCGACAGATGATACCGATCTCATCAATGTATGTGCACGCATTATGAAAACTCCTGGTTCAAATTGATTAAGAAACTGTTAGCATAAATCCGCTCATTGAGGAACTCTTAATTTTCTCTCACAATCAGGGGCCGTTTTGCTTCATTGCAACGCGTAACCACAGGCTTCCATTTCTGGGCCACAGGCCTCAAAAATCCGCTCTTTTTGAGACTGCGACAGTTTCTCGTGGCCTTCTCCAGTCCGACCTGATCGAAAGAAAGCTTTGGTATTTCTGGGCCTTTCTCGGAAACCGTGCTTTGCCTCGGCAGCCTGAAGTGCCTGCAATGACGTAGCCTCTAGCGCCGCCGCCAGTTTCTTGTTGTCGATCGATAGGCGCCACGAATTTAGCAATTTTCGAAACTCGTTTTCCGGCTCAGAAAGCAGGTCCTCGTACCGTAATATAGTACAGGGCAATTGCCGTTGGTTGCGCCATGACGAAACATTCTGGGACCAAGACCCCGACACGAAATAGCTGCCATTCGGCATGCGCGGAAGAATGCGGTCCTTTGCAAGCACCCAATCAATTGCCTGATCGTATGACACGTCCCGAAAGGCTGCATAGGAAATCACAATGTCGAGGGGGTTGCGGACGACATAGACAGCTGCGGCGCTGTCGTTCAAGCTGACGGTTGGCGTGCCATGATGAACACCATACCAATTGTGCGTTTTTACAAAGCAATAGCTTTGCGCTCTACTGGCGATCAATTGCTGCGCGAGAGGCCGCGCCCTTGCAAGTGCCTCATCCGATAGGTGTGCGGCCCGTATCGGCAAAAAAGGCTGATAGAAGTCGCCACTGTTTTCGTTCGGGGCGAATTGCTGCACCGCATTTATCTCCGAGACGTTCTGCGCCGCGAAGTAATGCATCAAAAACATGCGCATCCAAGTGTTTCCGGACTTTGGATAGGACGCGATCCAAACAATTTTTCCCAACAAACAGCTCCGCTTTTCTTACCCTAGCTGTCCGAACTCACGTTAAGCACATTGCTTTTGCGCTCAGGTCTAACGACGCCGTCATAGCCACGCTTGAAGAAGACACGCTTACCTTTGTTCAATTCGCGTGCGCCGCGCATCAAACGAATTGTGACTTTCGCATCTGACACCGCAACAACAGTCAAAGCGGCAGCGTCACTGTCGGCTTCAGCTAAGGGCCGCAAAATTGCACGGTTTTCCATCCACTCTTCGCCCGTGCTCACATTCGTATGCAGCCAACCAGCGTAGCCGACAATCTGGTCGTCGCAAATACCTGCCAGATTATTACCGTCGCGTAGCTGTCGACGCACGACCCCAGCTATCGCGCCAAGTTCAAAGCTTGAAAAAACGTCGGATTCGGCGAGAAAATCCATCACCATGCCGAAAGCTTCATATGAAGCAGCCAAGCAGACGACTTCAGTTTTCTGTGTGTCTTGGCTCATTTTGCTCGTCCATTTCGGGGTTAGTAAGTCATCCAATTGGGTCGCAACTTGCCGAATGTTATGGCATTACGCAACCCTAAGACTTTGCCTTTCATTGTCGCAAAAATTCCTCGAAACGAACTCACACCTTTCGCCACGTACCGCTGACAGACAGCTCTAATTGTGGCACGCCCGATTTTTCGGCCCGAAGCGGACTCTGCAACACACCTACGCGAACGTCTACTTTCCGCTCGTTGTGTCGAAAGCTATTCGCCGAAGGAAAATCTTCAGGCTCAAAATTTTGCCATTTGCAGCAGCGACGCTAAGGGCGACTTTGGGGCACCGCCCGCTCAAGCCTCAATTTGTTGACAAATTTGAGCCGCCCTTTGGGTTCCGTCTCGAAATTCAATGAACAAAAAATCCGGCAGCGAGACGATGCAATCGGTAGAAGCTGCGCCAGCGAAGTTTTTGTTTTTTGTCACATGACAAAATGAAATTATTGGCGATCCCTTGAGGACTCGAACCTCAAACCTGCTGCTTAGAAGGCAGCTGCTCTATCCAGTTGAGCTAAGGGACCACTGTTGGCCCAGTTGAGCTAAGGGACCACTGTTGGCGTTTTGCGCGAGTGTGACGGGATTTTCAAGCCAAAACGATGAGAAAAGTGACGCCAAATGGCAGCGCCCTTCTCAGACCCCAACCTGCCGCTGGATTTGGGCCACGCCATGCGGGCTCAAACGCCCGCTTATTCGGCGGGTGCTAGGGGCG
>NZ_JBDMZG010000111.1:0-7050 GCF_039769035.1 Pacificibacter sp. | reverse complement strand
TAGGTTCAGGCTGCACCAGCAATCTGATGCGAGTTCTCATTCGTCTGACAGCACCAAAAAGCCTAATCAATACGCTCAGCTTTCACCACAATGGCAAAACGTTTAAAATTGGAACACAAAGCGGTTTTGCTCATCAAACGCCATGGTAAGCCTGACAGGCCTGCCTTGTCTATTGTGGGCGACTCTAAGGAAGTTATTGTATTTGAACTTGGTGAAGTAAGCGCATCCGACCCCCTCACAAACGTCATGGCGGTCCGGACAACGGACTGACCAAGATTAGCATCACTTGGGTCTCCGAGAAGCCTCGCCTTGCGGACTCCTTTGGCTCCACACTGCGAGCCCTCTTTATACAGCTTGACGCCTGTAGAAGCGATAAAGCGGCTTCCATTTGGCATCTCGCCGACACCACCGACATACATGGAATAGGGGATGTCATCGCCGCCATAGCGCCAGGTTTCCGCCGCCGTCATCGTTTCCAAATTGATGTTATAGCTCAGGGCAAAACCCTATGCCGTCCCGACGGGCGTCTGATCCGGAAGCATATCTTGCGGGCGGCTGGCGATGTAGCCGGACAATTTTGCCAGCATTTCTGCGGCTTCCGGCACATCAAACAGGTTCAGCATTTCGTTTGGATCCGCTTGCAGATCATACATTTCGCCAGCGCCCGAATTCAAATCTACAGTCAGTTTGTGGGTTCGGGTGCGCACCGTTCGCAGTTCTAGCGCGACGCCAACACGTCCGGGCAAAAGGCCCCATTCGTTGCGGGCAAAATCGCGTGTAGCGTCGCCTTCAATCAGGGGGCGCAAGCTGCTCCCATGCTGCGCTAATTGCGCCTCGGCAGTGCCGTAGTCAAAGAATGTCGGCCCCAGATCAAGGGTCGAGACAGGCTCGTCCACGACTTTACCTGCTGGTACGCCTGGTCCTTTCACGATCATTGGAACCTTCAATAGCCCTTCGTAGTGCATCGGGCCTTTCAGGATCAGCCCGTGGTCGCCCAGCCAATCGCCATGATCAGAGATGTAGATGACGATGGTGTTCTCATCCAAACCCTCCTCCATCAGCGTATTCATGATCCGTCCAATCTGGTGATCGATAAAGCTGATCTGGCCGTAAGTGTTGGCAATAATCTCGCGCAGTTGGTCGTCCGTCTGGGGCGAAATGCGGCTGTAGGCCTTGCGGATTTCTGCAAACTTGGGATCGGCAGGTTCGCCCTCTAACGCCGCCTTATGCCACCATGGTTTACCCTCAAAGCTACGAGTGCGGTTCTGGGGCAGGTCGACGTTCGCCGGATCATGCAGACGCGACCAAGGCTCTGGGCAGTCAAACGGGTGGTGCGGATCGGGAAAGCTGACCCATGTGCAAAACGGTTTTTCTGCGTCGCGCCCGTGCCGCAACCATTCAATTGCGCGGTCTGCTGTCCAAGGCGTGTTGTGATAGGCCACAGGCAGCTTTGAGTGCCATACCTGTGCCGCGCCTTTGGTGTCGCCGGCGTTTTCCCACATCAATTTGGTACGCTCATCGCCCTTGCCATCCATATGGTAGAACCGCTCATAGTGTTGGCCCGCAGGCGGCTTTTCAGGTGCCCACCAGTTGTGGCCAACCAACATCAATTCTACATGTTCGAACCCCATATAGGGCCCGTTCCACGTGTCGGGATAGCTGGCAGACGAGCGCAAACATTCGGGCGAACCTGTGGGCTCATAGGTGTGATAGGTCGAAAAATGCGCCTTGCCGAAATAACTGGTTTGATAACCTGCCGCTGCCATTGACCCGCCAAACCCTTTTTCGCCAATCTCTGGCGGCAGATCGATGCCGTTATCATGCACGCCGTGGGTGCGGCACAGCTGCCCTGTAAGGATCGAGGCACGCGCGGGCTGGCAGACCACCGAAGGCGTGATGCAGGCGTCAAACACTGTGCCGCTCGCGGCCAATTGATCCAGATGCGGCGTTTTTATGTTGCGCCCTTTGAACCCCATGCAATCGGCGCGGTGCTGGTCGGACGAAATCAGTATGATGTTTGGTCTACTCATGACGCGGCTTTCTTAGGTTTACGTCCCGAAAAGATAATCACGGCGACGGACATCAGGATAAAGGCTAGGGCGATTGGGTTGTTCAGAAGGAAGAAGGGATCATTACCCGTGGCTGAATAGGCTTGGCGGGCGGTTTCTTCCAGAGATTTGCCAAGGATGAATGCGATGACAAAGGGAAGAGGAGATATGGCAAGTACCCGCATGAAGTAGCCAAGCACGCCAAAACCCAAGGCGAACCATATCGCCTCAAGGCGAGTTTCTTGGACGTAGATTGCAGTGAGAGTCAGCAGCAAGACCGATGGCAGCAAAAGCTGCTTGGGGATGCGGATCATAAAGCCCATGGAGCGCATGAACACGCCGCCAATGGTCCAGTTGAACAGGTTCGCGATGGTCATGCAGGTGAACAAGCCAAAGGCGACCACAAGTTCGGGGTTAACCACGTCGGCAGAGAAACGGAACACCGCAGGGCCGGGGTTGAACCCGCCAATGGTCTCGGTCGCGAGGATCAAAAAGACGGCTGCTGCGTTGCCCGGAATGCCCAGCGACAAAACGGGGATCAGGTTTGCACCGGACACAGCGCTGTTGGCCGCTTCGGTCGCGGCGATGCCCTCTGGCGCACCTTTGCCAAACTCAGGTGCATCGGGCGCTTTTGTCTTGGCATGGCGGGCGCGACCAACCGAATAGCCCAGCGTTGCAGCCAGCGTTGAACCGACACCAGGCAGGGCGCCGATGCCAGTTCCGATGAGGGCCGAACGAGAGATGAAAGGCAGCAGTCGCTTTATCTCTGGCCAGTGCAGTTTTTGATCCCCAGTCTCGGGAACGTTTGGCGTAGGTCTGGACCCTCTATTTTCACGCCACGTTTCCTCCAAGCCTTTGAAGACTGCACCAATGATCAGGACACCAAGGACAGCCGTTGTGATCGGAAAGCCGCGCGATAACTCGTCTGAACCCATCGACAACCGTGGGTAAAAATCCTCGCCTGTGCCGACGTAGACTGCAAGCAATCCCAGCCCGATGGAGATCAGTCCCTTGCCTGGCGACCCGCCAATCACGGCGGCAATGAAGCTGAGTGACAGGATCAGAAGGCCAGTCTTTTCTGGCAGATCCAGATAAGCCTCGACCAGAATGGCAAGAAAAGGCGCGCAGACGAAAAGCACCAGATCGGAAAATGTATCGCCGGAGGCGGACGAGAAGTGTGCGACGCGCAATGCTTTCTTCGCCTGACCCCGTTGCGCCATCGGGTAGCCATCCAATGTGGTCATGAAGGCGTCAGGCGTGCCGGGGGTGTTGAACAAGATCGCAGGGACCGCGCCACCAATGGTCGCACCCTTCATGATGCCAATCAGGAACCCCATGACCGGCAATAGGGCGTCTGGTGAATAGCCAAAGATAGAAATGAGTATCGGCAGCGAAATCGCCATGGCAAAGGGGCCGGCAAGACCGGGCGTCGCACCGACAACGATGCCAAAAAGAAACCCGGCAAGCACCATCACAAGGGTGATCGACACGGCAATGCCAAAGAGGGTGAAAGCTTCGGGGCCTTGGAAGACCGCGAGAACGCCAAGCCAGATATAATCCAGAACGCCCATCAGACGTCGCCATTCGGCGGCAATAGAAGATCCTCGAACGGAACGTCGAACACAAGGATCATAACGACAACAGCCAATACGGCCGTTAACAAACCACGGCGGGAAAATCCACGTTCGACGATGGCGATGATCCCTGAGACCATCATGACCCCGCCCAGAACAAAGCCTACATGTTTCCAACCTGGCGTTGCGCGCAGCAGACGGTATTCGATCGGCTCTGCACGAAACAGATTGGCAATTTCGGCGAAAAAGGGGCCCGCAAAACGCATCACCAAAAGGCTTACAATTGTGACGACCATCAAGCTGGCGATAAAAGAGAAATGGCTATTGCCCAGTACGGGTTGGAACGCGTCGTTCCGTTCAGAAACAAGCAATAGGATACTGCCAACAAGGACAAAACACGCGGCAACTGTGGGGGCCAAAGCATCGCCGATGTTAAACCGTCCACGAACTTTCTCGACAATGCCGCTGTCAGTGTCCAATGGAATCCATACAAAGATCAGCGTGATCGCAAAGATGATGCAGATCAGCCCGATATAGAGGTTGGATCGTGACGGTGAGGGCATTTGCTATCTCCAGATACACTTCGGGCGCCCAGTTTAGGACGCCCGAGGTTGGCTCTAATTACTCAGAAGCTGCTTTAATCAAGCTTTCGGATTCGTCAAAACCCTTCGCCATCAGGGCATCCAGATCAGCGCCTTTGATGATGGCAGCACCACCGAAGGCTTTCTTGATCAACCCGCCTGCTTTGGTCTCCGGATCGGAGGCAACGTCCGCAATTGCATCGCTGAGTGCGGTGCGTGCATCGTCGGCCATGCCAGCAGGCGCGGCGAACATGAAGTAGCCATCACTGTCATAAGCAACGCCCAGATCCGCAAACGTAGGTGCGTCTGGTGTCTGTACTAGCGGTGTGCTCAGCGCTGAGGCCAAATTTACCAGATCACCAGCCGCAACACCTTTGCCCTGAATACCAGCCATAAAGCCCAGATCCATATCGCCAGCGGTGACACCGTTCATGACCGCTTTGCCGCCTTTGACAGAGATGATGTTGAACTCAACGCCCTGCGCCTTGCCCAGAAGGTAAGCCAGATCAGCCAAACGCGGGCTCATCACGCCGAAACGCAGTTGCTCTCCTGCTTTTGCAGCTGCAATTGTGTCACTGATGCTGGTCCAACCTTTGCTGCTTGGGGAAACAACGCCCATCTGGAAACCTGCCGTGGTCGTAAGGCCGGTGAAATCCGAGGGTGTCATGCCTGTCTTGGCGGAATAGAGATTATAGCCAAACGATTCAGTCACCACCATCCCGATGACAGAGCCGTCAGCAGGCATGTCTTTCATGGCTTTGAGCAAGTTCACGCCACCTTTGCCGGTCACTTGCTCTGGAATAAACTGCCAGCCAGTGCGGGCCTCAAGCTCTTCCGCGATCAGGCGCGCTTGTGTGTCAGCACCGCCCCCCGCGCCAAATGCGATCATCAGCTTGATCGGGCCCGGCGGGGTCCAATCAGCAGCAGTTGCAGATACTGCGGATACAGCAATTCCAAGAGCGGCAACGGCCGCTGTAATAAGGTTTTTCATTGAGTCCTCCCTGACTTTGATTGAAGCAAGCCATAAATCGGTTGCTCAGTCAACAATATAGTTGACGGCACAACTTTTTACTGTGATCATCGATGCTAGAGGTCGACTATGAATGATGAAACTCCAACAACGTTAAATCCGCAGCTAGCCCAGCTTAGCAACTTCCTGACCTATCGCATCTCTCGTGTGCATCAAAAACTCAATGTGCAGGCGTCAAAGATCCTTAACGATTCGGTTGGGGTGACGCTGAACCAATGGCGTATGATTGCTTTCATCGGGGGGGCTGAAACGGTTACAGCTTCTGAATTAGTCCGATATACTACTATGGACAAAGGACTTGTCAGCCGCAACGTTAAGTCTCTTATTGAAAGTGGCCTCGTCGCGTCTTTCAATCACGAAAAGGACAGCAGGGTTCATCTATTGAGCCTAACTCCGGCTGGTGAGTTGGTTTTCGAAACAGCCCTGCCAAAAATGCGCCGCAGACAGGCGAAGCTGCAAGACAACCTGAGTAGAGAGGATGTTGCTACCCTGCGTCGCATCTTAGAGACCCTTGAAATCGCTGCTGAGGATACAGAAACCTGATGCCGTCAAATTTGCTGGTTATATTGTCCGATGAACACCAAGCCCGCGCCATGGGCTGTGCAGGACATCCGTTTGTGCAAACCCCCCATCTAGATGCGCTTGCGGCCCGTGGTACACGCTTCACCGATGCATACACCCCTTCACCCATCTGCGTGCCTGCACGTGCCAGCTTTGCAACGGGGCGTCACGTGCATCAGACGCGTCTGTGGGACAATGCCATGCCTTATACGGGGCAAATACGTGGCTGGGGCCATTGCCTGCAAGATGCAAGCGTGCCGGTCGATAGTATTGGCAAGCTACACTACCGGCAAAACGGCGATCCTGCGGGGTTTGATCAAGAGCACATCCCAATGCATGTGGTCGGTGGCAACGGCATGGTCTGGGGCTCTATCCGGGCGGAAGGCGAACGCGTGTCGCCAAAGACACGGATGCTGGGGGAGTTTATCGGCGCAGGCACCAGCAAATACACGGATTACGATCAAGCCGTGACAGATCGTACTGTGGCGTGGCTTTCGGATCATGCAAATGACGAGAAACCATGGTGCCTCTATGTTGGTCTGGTCGCGCCGCACTTCCCACTGGTGGTGCCGCAAGAGTTCTTCGATCTCTATCCACCCGACAGCTTGCCAGCCCCGAAGATGAATCCAAAAGATGGCTACGTGCGTCACCCTTGGGTTGAGCTTCAAAATGCGCAAATGGAAAGTGAGTCCAACTTCAAGTCCGCTGCGGAACGTCGTGACGCTGTGGCGGCCTATTTCGGTCTTGTCAGCTGGATGGACCACAATGTCGGTCGACTGATGCAAGCGCTGCAGGACAACGGGCTGACGAATGATACCACTGTCATCTACTCCTCTGATCATGGGGATAACGTCGGAGCACGTGGGCTTTGGGGCAAATCCAACTTCTATCAGGAATCCGTTGCGGTGCCGATGATCATGGCAGGGCCAGACATCCCTGTTGGGACCTGTGATACGCCTGTGGACCTGCTGGATATTGCGGCGACAATCCCTGACCATTTTGATTTAAGTTTCGAGAGTGAAGGGATGCCGCTACCTCAGATTGCCCGCGATGAACCTGATCTTGAACGCGTTATCCTCAGCCAGTATCACGCGGTCGGCGCGGTAACTGGAGGGTACATGCTGCGCAAAGGGCGGTGGAAGCTGAACACCTATGTAGGCTTCGACCCAGAATTGTTTGATCTGATCGATGATCCTGAAGAAGCCAATAACCTCGCGGCTGATCCGGCGTTTGCTGAGGTGGTGCGAGACCTCACG
>NZ_JBDMZG010000110.1:0-6226 GCF_039769035.1 Pacificibacter sp. | reverse complement strand
GCCATTTTCCCAACAGCCATATCTGAAAGCCCCGCTGCCTGACCTATTGCACGGATCGCTTCGTCGGGGTCCGCCAACATGGTAAGGTCGGAAGGTGAGAGCGACTGGTGGTCCAGCGACCAGCCATTGGTCAGCAGGGAATCGAGCGAGATATTTACAACTTTAGTGCGCTCAAGGTCGACATCGGCCTGTTGCAATGTTCCACCAAGATCAACCCAATCGAAGCTGACAACCAGATCGGCTTGACGGATACGCTGCGCAGCATCCTGCGACACAAAATAGCCCGGTGCACCAAAATGCAGTGGATGGCATGTTGGAAATGCTGCGGCGGTCTTGATATCAGTGACAACACGGGCCCCGAAATGCTCCGCGAGCGCGACGCGCCGGTCCCAATCTGCCTGATCGCGCGACACCCGCCCCATCAAGAAGACCGGTTTTTCTGATGTTTCCAGCAAATCTAAAACCGAACGTGCATCGGATTCCGAGAATTGCACCATTCGGGGTGCGGCATGGCGCTCTGGCGCCGGGAACTCCGGCATTTTGTCAATTGGCTCTTCTTGAACGGACACGTCAAAACAGACATAGGTTGGCGCATTGGGTGCCGTCTGTGTAATTATCGAAGACCGCAACATCGAAGATAATGACGCCTCCAGCGATGCGGGCTGGTCATCCCATTTCACATAGGGCCGTATGATCGCAGCCTGATCGCGCGACGTATGTATCCAGTCAATCCAAGGCCTGCGCTTGGCGGCATCCACCGGACCCGTCGCGCCGAAAATCAGCATCGGCACGCGGTCGCACCACGCATTATACACGGCCATAGAAGCGTGCATTACACCGACATTGGCATGCAGGATCACGGCCAATGGTGTGCCCGTAACTTTGGCCCAACCATGCGCAATGGCAACGGCGTGTTCCTCGTGCAGGCATAACAGCATCTGCGGATCGCGATTGCCCAGGTAGTTGACGAGGCTGTCATGTAGTCCTCGAAAGCTCGACCCAGGATTGAGCGCCACATAGGGCGTGTCGAGCTTGCGCAGCATCTCAGCAATGGCATCGCTGCCGAAAAGCTCTGTGATTTCGCTGGGAATTGGGCGGTCTAGATCATCGTTCATTGCTGTCTCCAACTATCCTGCCTATTGGCCGGACAGGTTGATGTGAATGTTCTTTTCGTGGGTAAAGGAAAGCAGTTCGCCAATACCTTCTTCCCGGCCAATGCCGGATTGTTTTACGCCGCCAAACGGCGCACCGAGGAAGTGTTTGCCAACCTCGTTGATCCAGACGAACCCGGCCTCAACGCGATTTGCCGCGCGATGCGCTTTCGCCAGATCGCGGCTCCAGATCGCACAGGTCAGGCCGACATCAAGGCCGTTGACCTCTTCAAGCATCTCGGTCTCGTCACTCCACCGCCGAACGGCGAGCACAGGGCCAAAAATTTCTTCCCGCGCGATCCGCATTTGTGGCGTTACGTCGGCAAAAATCGTGGGCGCTATGAAACACCCGTCTGCCAGCGCGCCATCGGTCACTGCATGCCCTCCGGTCACGGCGTGCGCACCTTCGGATTTGGCACTTTCAATAAATTCCATCACACGATTAAAATGCGTTTGGGATACCAGTGCCCCCATCGTCGTCGCGGGATCTGTTGGAATGCCGGGTTGGTAACGCGCTATTTTCGCGGGCAATTGCGAAACGACAGCATCATGTAGATCATCATGCAGGAAGGCGCGGCTGGTCGATCCGCAGGATTGCCCGCACCAACCAAAATTCATGCCAGCGACAATCGCATCAGCAATCTTGTTTGGGTCACTGTCGGGATAGGCGATCAACGCGTTTTTCCCACCAAGTTCCAACAGGACCGGTTTAAGTGTGTCCGATGCACTTCGCATTACAGCCTGACCTGCGGCCACTGATCCGATCAAGGTGACTTTTGCCACGTCCGGATGTTCGGCCAGCGCGGCACCCGCCTCCGTGCCACCGGGCAATACGCTGAATACCCCCTCGGGAAACAAGCCATCGACCAGCTCTGCCAGTCTCAACGCCGAAAGCGGTGCCTGCACAGGAGGCTTGATAATCACCGCGTTACCTGCGGCCAGCGGCGCTGCCATCTTTCCTCCGCAGAACATGAACGGGTGGTTGAAAGCAAGGATGCGTGCGACGACGCCCAGCGGTTCGCGGGTTGTCATATTCACACGATCAGGGCCCATCGGGATCGTGTCACCTTTCATTTCGGTCACGAGACCCGCAAAGAAATCCATTTGCGCCGCAGCAATCGCGGCATCGCCAAGCATCTCGGTATAAGGGTTTCCGCAGTTGGCCGCATCGATCATGGCTAGTTCGTCACCGTGAAGTCGTAGTAGCGTGGCTACTTCTTTAAGGATACGGGCGCGTTCAAGCGGGACAACGTCGCGCCATTCCAAAAAGCCCTTCTGGGCCCTCTTAACAACGGCATCCGCATCCTGTGCACTGGCCTCTGCAACCGATGCCAGAACTTTCCCTGTTGCCGGATTCAAGGTGTCGACATAGCTGCCCGCGATAGGGGCCTGCCATGTGCCACCAGCATAAATATCAGTGCGACGTGGCAACACCTTGTCCAATTCCGGTTGTGTCATTGCACACACCCTCTCAGTTTAAGCGATTTTCAAATGGCCTGCTGTACAGGGACAAACCATGCGGATGGTTTCAGGCCGCGACGAGCTCGAGGAAACGCTTCCCCGTCATGACCTCGCGCAATGGCAGGGCGTCTTGTGCTTCTGTCAATTCGACATCATAGCTCAAACCGCGCCCATCCCACAGCCACCAATAGATAATCTCGCCCTTCTTATCCCGTATCGGCATGCGAAAGGTCGGAAAGTCTTGGTGAACAGCCGGAACTTCGAAATTCCCGACGATCTCGAAAGAAGCGCCCGCGCGCTTCAAGGCCGTACCGAGCGGGATCATCGCTATGAACTGCGTCTTTCCCGCTACCAGCGCGCCAATGTCAGATGGCCTTTCGTCAAGTAGGCCATCCAAGACGCGTACAACAGGGGGATAGCTCGAATGGTAGTGCGTGATCTGGGCATAGGCCTTCCTCTGGCCGACCTCGATCTCGACCACTTCTCCTGGGGTCAAATCGGTCATATCACTTCCTTACAGACTATATGCTTCGTAGGTTGACGGGTGGAACAGATCCTCGACCGAAACACGCTGGGGCGATAGGCCCTGATCGTGGTGATACTGCAGAAACTTATCCAGCACATGGGTGTTAGGGGCCACGCCGTAAGACCAAGGATCGGGACCCATAACCGCGCGCACGCGGTTTAACGTGTCCTCCACAAAGGGCATTGTCACTTTGGTGGCCGACGTGTCATTCAACGCCTCCTGCGCAGCGGCCTTTGACTGTGTGAAGCCTTTTACCAATGCGCCCGGCAGCCAAGGATGTTCTTCAGCCAAACTACGCCGCACTCCTAGAACGTGCATGATAGGAAAGATCTGAGTTTCGCGGAAATAGCCCTCTGCCGCTCCGATACTGTCAGAAAAGAGCCGCCCCACATGCGGATGACCCTCTGAAAAACAGCGCGGCCAACGCGGGCCGATGAAACCGTCGATTTTCCCGTCTGCTAACATCTGGTTAAGTGTCGAGCCTTCGGGGGCAAGCGTTACGCGAACGTCATCGGGCAAATCGACCTTGATCTTCTCGGGGCGACCTGGAGTGTCCATCCCGCCACGAACCCACTCAATATCGGAAGGCTTCACCCCGAAGTGTTCTTCAAGAATGCCGCGCACCCAGACATTTGCGGAAAGCTGGTATTCCGCGATTCCGATCTTGCGCCCTTTCAAGTCCTCGGGACGGTCAATTCCTCGGTCGGTCCGGATGTAGACGGACGTATGGCGGAATGCACGGCTCAGAAACACAGGGACAGCGACATAGTGCGGATCACCGCGCGCTACCGATATTGAATAGGATGACAGTGACAACTCGGAGATGTCGAACGCCTGATGCCGGAAAGCACGGAAGAACATTTCTTCGGGCGAAAGAAGCATCGGCACCGGATCGACGCCATCAATCTTGACTGTGCCGTCCACAATGGCGCGTGTTCTGTCATAGTTGCCCATTGCGAGGGAAAGGGAAAGGTTGGTCAAAGTGTTTCCTCCTGAAATTTTACGCCGCATTGCCTTGCGAGCGGTATTTTTTTGCCTGTTTCAGCCGAGCTTAGGATCGCATGGCAAACTTCCAGACTCGCCCTGCCCCACGCTGCGGTTTGTGGCGGCGCTATATTTTTCCTGACAGCGGCCTCAAGGGCATCGATTACGGTTTTACGTGGCGCGGCGTTAAGCGGTACTTCGATGTGCTGCCGCTCTGTGTCGCCAAAAATGTCGATACCGCCCGGGCGCAATCTCAGATCGGCACTGTCACACAGAATAAGGATCGGCCCAAAATGTTCGTTATTCTGAGCTGTTGGCGGCACGGTGCCCGCTCCATATGTGCGGGTGGCCTTCAGCTTTGTCTCTGCCGCTGAGTCGAGCGTCTGCAGCGCACGGCGCGCTTCGCCATATTTCGCGGGATCTTTCATGCCTCCAAGTTCGGCCACATTGTCCATCCAGATATCGCTGTCGAAGTGCGCGTATCCCGAATAGGTCAAAGACGCAAAGCTGCCACCTTCGAAATCCATCAAGGCAGAATACGCGCCCTCTGTCGGGCGCTCCCTATCCCATACACCGGTCATTGCCGTCACATTCTTCGCGCGGCCACCACAGAGCAGCCTAACGATATCAATCTGATGAACGCCTTGGCTGAACAGAACCCCGCCGCCTTCTTCGGTCCGCAGCTCTTCGGGGCGGCGCGGTCGATAGAGAAAGTCAGTATAATTGAACGCCTGCACCATCCGAACTGCACCGAATTCACCGCTCTCGATTATCTGCCGCGCATGGAGAACTGACGGATCAAAGCTGTGACTGGGCCCGACGATAAGATGAACACCCGCGGATCTCGCGGCCTCCACCATCATGTCCGCATCTTCCATCGTAACAGAGAGCGGCTTGTCGACCAGAATATGCTTGCCTGCCGCAGCAAAGATAGCAACGTGCTCGGCGTGCATCTGATGCGGGGTCGCAATATACACGGCTTCAACCTCAGGGTCTTCGGCCATCTCTTCCACACAGCTATAGCCGCGTCCACCGAACTCTGCCTCAAATGCGGCACGGCTCTCGGCACGTGGAGCGGCGGCCGCGACCAACTTGACACGGGGATCGTTTTGGAAGGTTCGAAGCATCAGCACGAAGGCCCGCCCAAGCCCGGCAACACCGAGGCGAATAGGTTCAGAGGTCAAGAACAAGATCCCCTTCTTCGGCTCGTGAAACGCAGATCATCACATAACTGTCTTTCTCTTCGTCCATCAGCACCATGTCCCGGTGATCGACCTTTCCAGAAACAAGCCGGGTCTTGCAGGTGCCGCAGGTCCCACTTTCGCAAGAGCTCACAGTCGGCACGCCGCTTTCCCGCAGCGCCTCCAGTATGGAGCGATCTTCAGGGACCTGAACCGTGATGCCGGATTTCTCGAGCTTGACCTCGAATGGTTTGTCATCAGCGCGCACAACTTCGACAGGCTTGAAATCCTCAAAGATCACGCGACCTTCGGGCCAGTGTCCGGAAATGGCTTCGATCTCGTCAATCAGTGGTTGCGGTCCGCAGCAATAGACTTTCATGTCCTTGGGTTCTTCAAAGTGATCCCAGAAATCAAAAACCGCTTCGGGATCGCCGCCATCGTGGTGCAGTGTCAGCCGGTCGCCGAGCGTGGATTTCATCTCTTCAAGAAACGCTGTGTCGGCCTCGCCCCTTGTGCAATAAATTACCTCAAAAGGCTTAAACTCGCGCAATAGTTGCTGAGACATAGCGTAAATTGGCGTGACACCAATACCACCCGCGATGAGAAGGTAGTTCTTGGCATCGGTCAGCTCAAAGGTATTTTCCGGGACCTCAACTTGTAGCTCGGTCCCCTCTTGCGCATCGTCATGCATAGACATCGATCCGCCGCGACCGTGAATTTCGCGCTTCAGGGCAATCTTGTATACTTCGGGGTTCGTCCCGTCATTGACGAGCGAGTATCGCCGCATTGCTCCCGAAGGCGTTTCGACGGTGATATGCGCTCCAGCAGTGAAGGATTGAAGTTTGCTTCCGTCAGCGGGTGCCAGAGTAAATTCACAAATGTGCTCGGTCAGTTGGCGCCTTTCGGCAACAGTCATCTTCAGG
>NZ_JBDMZG010000109.1:0-18362 GCF_039769035.1 Pacificibacter sp. | reverse complement strand
TAGCCAGCCAGACATAGAGCCAGACAAATGCGCGTTAAACAACGTACATTACCGCTATCGGATTCTTGATTTGTTAGTCTACATCCGCCACGCGCCCTCACGCCTGCGCGTCGATGCAAACATGTTTGCTTTGGCATGCGGTTACGCGGCTGTTTGCCTGCTGGTGCCACTCGTGTACGCTGAAGGCGCTACGCAGGCTGGGTGTGGCGTTAGGTTGATTGTACAGCCCTAAATGAAAGCCACTTCTACTCACGAGACAATTTCAAGTTCAATCGAACCGCCGCTCTTACTGAGTGGCGCCAACTATTGAGCGCATAGATTCAAGCGGCGTTAGCAATCCGATGCTAGCTTTCATTCGTCTGATAGCACCCTTTAAACGACTTAGAAATTGAGTGGCTCGGATGGCAGGTCCGTGATCCAATCCAGCAATGCTTGTGCGACCTGTTCAGGTTGCTCTGGCAGCAACGCATGCCCTGCATCGTTGATCACGACGCTGCATGCCTTTGGTCCAATTGTGTCTCTTAGCGCGTCTAAACTTGGGGGCGGTGAAATCACGTCTTGGGCGGCGGCCAAATAGAGAGTTGGGTGCTTGTCAGCCACCCGTATCCAGGTCTTATCAATGGTTTGACGCGCGGCGCGACGTTGGTCCGCCGAAACGTCAGGCCACCACCCGTCCAACCAAACAGAGGCATCCGCCCCCGGCGCAAAATAGATTTTCTTGAGCAGTGCAAGGCGTTCAGCCTCTGGCAAGGTCAAGTCATGGCACTTGGAAATGGCGGCGCTGAGATGCGGGGGGACAACATTGGTGACAATCGCTGCAAGCAGCGCCACAGAACGCGTGAGATCAGGTCTTTCATGGGCAAGGACACGCGCGACCCAATTCCCCGCAGCGTGGCCAACGACGATAGCAGACGTGGTACTTTCCGCCTCGATGATGGCGGCGACGTCAGCGGCCATATCGCTGAGGGTGTCGGTTTGTTGAAGGGGGGAGGACCCTTCGATCCCGCGGGGTTCAGGCAAAAGAATCTGCAGGCCGGCGCTTGCGATAAGCGGGGCAACGACGTCGAAATCTTCGCTGCCGCGTCCAAGGGACGGGATAAGCACGACTGTTGGCCCTTGGCCGAAGACGCGGTAGCGAAGATCAAAGCCCATCCGCGTCACAGTTTTCGAAACACCCATCACCTGCTTTTCAAACCTTTTTCTCAAACAAACCTGCCACGTTTTTTAGGGTGAACTAGGCGACATCACACAGCCTCAATTGCTACGGCGATCCCTTGCCCGACACCGATACACATGGTCGACAAGGCGCGCTTACCGCCCGTTTTTTGCAACTCAAGGGCTGCGGTCCCGACAATGCGTGCGCCCGACATGCCCAAAGGATGGCCCAAAGCAATGGCACCGCCGTTTGGGTTGACCCTAGGATCGTCGTCCGAAATCCCAAGATCGCGCAGCGTGGCAAGCCCCTGGCTGGCGAAGGCTTCGTTCAGTTCGATCACGTCAAAATCTGATTGTGACAGCCCGAGCCGCGCCATAAGTTTTTTGGACGCCGGTGCCGGCCCAAAGCCCATAATGCGAGGCGGTACACCAGCCGTCGCACCCCCCCAAACACGCGCGATAGGCGTTAGCCCGTTGGCCTTCACCGCCGCTTCGGACGCCAGGATCAATGCTGCAGCGCCATCGTTGACCCCTGACGCATTGCCCGCCGTGACGGTCCCACCTTCGCGAAAGCCTGCCCGCAACTTTGCCAATCCTTCGCGCGTCGTGTCGGGGCGGGGGTGTTCGTCGACCTCAACGATGCGGGGCGGGCCTTTGCGTTGCGCGATGGTCACCGGCGTGATTTCACTGGCCAGCCGACCGCTCTCTATCGCAGCACCGGCCTTGTGTTGTGACCGATATGCAAAGGCATCCTGATCGTCACGACTTATGTTGAAATCCTCGGCGACATTCTCGGCTGTCTCAGGCATGGAATCCACGCCGTATTGCGCCTCCATCAAGGGATTGATCAAGCGCCATCCGATTGTCGTATCCGCGATGCTGGCGCTGCGCGAAAATCCAGTCTCTGCCTTTGGCATCACAAAGGGAGCACGCGACATGCTTTCGACACCGCCGGCAACCATAAGATCGGCATCACCTGACCGGATTCCCCGTGCCGCGGTCATCACAGCATCCATTCCAGACCCGCAAAGACGGTTCATCGTGGTGCCTGATACCGTTTCGGGGAGGCCCGCCAGCAACAGCGACATGCGCGCAACATTGCGATTGTCCTCGCCCGCTTGATTGGCGCAACCAAAGATCACGTCATCAACCATTTCCCAATCGACGCCGGTATTGCGCGTCATCAAGGCGCGCAAAGGCACAGCACCCAGATCATCGGCGCGAACCGAAGACAACGCCCCGCCATAGCGCCCGATCGGCGTGCGGATATAGTCGCAAATATAGACGTCACGCATGTCCAAGTTTCCTTTTGTCGATGTTTTGGCGTGCCTCTCGCAGGGGCGCGATCATGTCTTCAATGTCGCCACTTACATGTCCGGTGCCAGCTGCAACCGCCAAGCCGTCGCTCATGTCGGCAATACTATGTTGTGTTTGTCCCGAAGCCCACCATAGGGGGCCACCTGTCCATCGTGGAAAGCCGTAGCCATGCACCAAGGTGACGTCGATATCGCTTGGCCGCTGCGCGATGCCTTCTTTCAAAACCAAGGCCGCTTCGTTCAAGATCGCGCCAATAAGTCTGTCTTGGATCGCCTTTGGCGAGATTTTGCGCGGAGTAATGCCCTTGGCGGCCCGCGCATCTGCAATGATCTTTGCCGTAATGGCCGAGGGCTGCGCTTTGCCGTTTATATAGTCATAGTAACCTCCCTTCGTCTTGCGGCCAAAACGACCCGCTTCACACAGCCAATCGGGGATATCGACATAGCGCGTGTCAGGGTTTCGCGTCGCCGCTTGGCGTTTGCGCATGTTCCACCCAATATCAAGGCCGGACATATCGCCCACGGCGAAGGGTCCCATGGCAAAGCCAAATTCAGTGGCAGCTTTGTCCACCTCTTCGGGTTTGGCGCCGTCTTCAACAAGGAATTCTGCCTGTCGGCGATAGGCTGAATAGATGCGGTTGCCGATAAACCCTTCAGCAACACGAGAAACGACAGCCTGCTTGTTGAGGAATTTGGCGAACCAAAGTGCCGTGGCAAGCGAGCTTTGCGAGCTCGACGAGGTGCGCACCACTTCGAGCAGTTTCATCACATCGGCTGGGCTAAAGAAATGCAAACCAACCACATTGCCGGGGCGAGAGGTAACAGAGGCCATGTCATCAATATCAAGATAGGACGTATTGCTCGCCAAGATCGCGCCGGGCTTTAGGATGGCATCCAAAGACCGGAACAGGTCCTTTTTGATGGCCATATCTTCGAACACCGCTTCCAGCACCAGATCGCAGTCCGCGAGGTCTTGGATCTGATCGCTTACCGTCAACAAGTCCATCCGGTGTTGAGCAACCTGCGCGGTGATGCGGCCTTTAGAAACAGCGCCATCCATAGCCTGTTGCATCGCGAGGGCCGTGCGGTCTCGAGAGTCTGGGTCGCGCTCGATCAAAGTAACCGGAAGACCGGCGGCCAATACGGCGCGGCAGATCCCTTGACCCATCGTTCCACCGCCGACCAAGCCGACACGCTTGATGGTATTTGGCGGCGCATCAATCCCGTCAATCCGGGTCGCAGCACGTTCGGCAAAGAACAGGTGACGCAGTGCAAAGGCGTCTTCGCTGACCCTCAAATTCTGGAAAACGCCGCGTTCCTGCGCAATCGCCTCTTGGGCTGGCAATGTCTCGGATAGCTTGACCAACCGGATCGCTTCGGAAACGTTCGGTCGGCCTTTGCCACGCCGTAGCGCTGCTGCTTCGGCAGTTTTCACGGCTTGCGGATCGGCAGGGGGCACGGGTAAATCGCGCAACTTGCGTTTCACGGGGGCGGCTTGAATTGCGGCAATCCCAGCGGAGACTAACGCGTCTTCAGAAGTCGTGTCAGCAAGCGTATCTATCATACCAAGTGTCTTTGCTTCGGACGCTGGGACGCGGCGGCCCGAACACACAAGCGAAATGGCAGTGTCAATTCCGACAAGCCGTGGAAGTCGTTGACTGCCACCAGCACCCGGAACCATACCAAGCGTAACCTCTGGCAGGCCGAGGACAGCATCTGGCGTCGCAACCCGAAGATCACAGCCCAATGCCAGTTCAAATCCGCCCCCCAAAGCTGCGCCGTGAATGGCTGCGCAGACCGGATGCGGGCAATCCTCGATTGCGGCAATAACTTGCGGCAGTTCAGGCGGCGCCAGCGGAGCGCCAAATTCGCGGATGTCAGACCCTGCGATAAAGGTGCGCCCGGCTCCGACGATAACAACGCCTTGGACATCTTGGCTTGATACATCAGCTAAAGCCTCCAAAATCCCCGTGCGAACCGCCGTAGACCCCGCATTTACCGGAGGGTTGTCGATTGTAATTATACCAAAGCCGGCCCGGATTTTCAGGCTCACAACACCGTTGTTTTGATCTGTGGTCATAGTCACTCTCCAAAAGAAATCGTAGGTAAGCCCCATTCCATCGCACCGCAGCATTGCCGCGCGTACCGGCGCCATGGCAACGCAACATCCGCCCTAAATTAAAGCTATAAAGCTAGCTTTAATAGTGTTGTCAACTCTAGAATTTGGTGCTGAATCGGTACTTTCTGGGCGATAGCAATTGCGCCGAGTATAAAAAAGCCATACAACTAGCTTTTAAGGTGATGTGTCGCAAGCGTAGCGCACATGATCGGATCACAGGGTCTCACACCAGCAAAAGACAGAGGCAAAACAAGGCTATGACCGCGCCAACGAAACACACTTTGACAGCCGCTCGTGACGGATACAATCTTTCTGTGACCGTGATACCTGCTGCGCGCGAAGATGCGCCTTGGATTGTCTTTGGCAATTCTTTGATGACGGATCAGACGATCTGGAACGATCAAGTCGACGCGTTGGCAGGGGACTTTGGTCTGTTGCTTTACGATCAGGCTGGTCATGGGGCATCAGGTGTTCCCCAAGCCCCTTTCGACTTCGATGACCTTGGGGCTGATGTACTGGCTGTCATGGATGCCGCATCGGTCGATAAGGCAATTTATGTCGGGCTGTCGATGGGCGTGCCGTCGGGTTTATCTGCCCATAAGATGGCCTCTGACCGCTTTACGGCTCTTGTGTTTTCTGACGGACAAGCCAAGACAGCACCCGGTGGTGCTGCCGGTTGGGCTGAACGCATCGAAAACGCGCGCCTGTCCGGGATGAAGGAATTTGCAAATGCGACGGCAGATCGCTGGCTGACCAGCGGTGTCACGGTCGAGATGCGTGATCGGCTTGTCACTATGATGGCAGCGACACCCTTTGACGGGTTTTCCACCTGTGCGACTGCGCTTATGGACTATGACTATGCGGGCGAGTTGGCTGCCATCACCTGTCCAACGCTGTTGCTCGTCGGTGCCGAAGACGGTGCGATGCCTCAGGGTATGGCCACCAAGCTTCAACCCGCAATCAGCGGATCCGTCTTGCACGAAATAAAGGGTGCGGGCCATGTCCCGTGTTTGGAGCAGCCCGCCGCGTTCAACGCGCATTTGCTGCACTTTATACAAACCGTCAGCAGCGAGGGTGCCGCATGAAACTTCATTGGTCCCCAAGGTCACCTTTCGTGCGAAAGGTCTGCATCATACTTGAGGAAATCGGTTTGACCGATGAGGTGGAGCGCGTCCGGTCCCTTGCGATATTCGCCGCCCCACCAAACCCGGACATTTTAAAAGACAATCCACTGGGTAAAATCCCCGCGCTCATTACCGATGATGGCCAGGTTTTGTTTGATTCACGGGTCATTTGTGAACACCTCATTGCAATTTCAAACCGCGATGACCTGCTGCCAGAGGAGGCGCGGATTAAGCATCTTCGCTGGCAGGCCTTGGGCGATGGGCTGATTGATATTCTTTTGTTGTGGCGCACGGAACGGGGGCGGGGCGATCATGCTGACCCTGTTATTCTGGCCGCCCTTGAGACGAAAACCCGCGCAGCGCTTGTGGTTCTTGAAAACGAATGCGCGCAGCTCTCAACGGTTGGTTTTGGACTTGGTCATGTATCGGTCGTTTGTGCCCTTGGTCACTTGGACTTTCGCTATGGCGATTGTGGTTGGAAAGCTGCCTTGCCTAGGCTTGCGGCGTGGTACACCAAAATCGCCGAGCGTCCGTCAGTTACCGCGACGGCTGTTGTTGACGACGGTGCTGGACCGGCTGGAAGCATCGACAGTTCACCATCATTTACATTCAGGAATTGAGCATGACAGGACCATTGAAACATATTCGCGTGCTTGATCTGTCTCGGATCATGGCCGGACCCTGGGCGGGGCAAATTCTGGCCGATCTCGGCGCAGAAGTCATCAAGGTCGAGCGTGCCGGCGTTGGTGACGATACGCGCAAGTGGGGACCGCCCTATTTGAAAGACAAAGACGGCAAGGACACGGCTGAATCCGGTTACTATCTTTCGGTCAACCGAGGGAAGAAATCGGTTGAGGTCGATATTGCATCCGCTGACGGGCAGGCGACGATCAAGGCTTTGGCCGCCAAATCCGATATTGTACTTGAAAACTTCAAAGTTGGGACCCTTGATCGTTATGGCCTTGGACCAGATGATCTAAAGGCCATTAATCCGCGACTGATCTTTTGTTCGATCACCGGCTTCGGACAGGATGGCCCAAAGGCCCAAGACGTTGCCTATGACTTCATGATCCAAGCGATGGGTGGCTTGATGAGCGTGACCGGAGCGCCAGATGGCGAGCCCGGCGGCGGTCCGCAAAAAGTAGGTGTACCGATTGTTGATATCATGACCGGAATGTACGCGGCCATCGCCGTTCTTGCCGCACTGGCAGAGCGCGACCAAAGTGGCAAAGGCGATACCGTAGACATCGCCATGCTGGATGTGGCCACCGCAATTCTGGCCAATCAGGCGATGAACCATCTGGTGTCTGGCGACACACCAATCAGGCGTGGCAACAAACATCCCAACATCCAGCCGCAGGACGTATTTGCAGTCCGCAACGGGCATATCGTGATTGCGGTCGGCAATGATGAGCAGTTCCAACGTTTTGCCACTGCGGTGGGTCAGCCAGAGCTTGCGAATGATGACCGCTATGCTACGAACCGAGAGCGGGTCAAAAACTTGGACACGTTGCACTCCCTAATTTGTGAAAAGCTTGTTCAAAAGGATCTGGCCTATTGGCTTGATATATTCGGGACACAAAAGGTGCCCTGCGGTCCAATCAACACTGTGCCGATGACCTTTGCAGAACCTCAAGTGCAGCACCGCGAAATGCTGCGTGAATTGCCCCATCCGCTTGCGGGCAAGGTTCCTTCGGTGGTGAGCCCAATGCGCTTTGACCGCGCAGCGCTTCGTTTTGACAATCCCCCGCCGTTACTTGGGGAACATACAGATGACGTCCTTGCCGTACTTGGCCTGACACCGGAGGCCGCTGGATAATGGCACCACGTATTCCTCTTGTTAAACCCGACGACATGTCAGCAGCCCAAAAGGGTGTCTATGACAAGATCATAAGCGGACCGCGAGGGACGCTTGTCGGCCCATTGCGCGCGGCCTTGCACAATCCGGCCCTCGCAGATTGCTGGCAGGCCTTTGGGCAAGTTCTGCGTTATGAAACGTCACTTCCGGCGCAGTTGAATGAACTGGCCATTCTTGTTGCCGCTCGTCATTGGAACAGCGAACTTGAATGGACGATACATGCCGCAGCCGCCCGCAAGGCCGGTTTGGATGACGCAATCATCAATGCGATCGCCACTGCAACTTTACCTGAATTCAATAGTGCGGACGAACGAGACATTTACGAGTTCAGTCGCGAATTGCTTGAAAACGGTAAGGTCAGCGACAGCGCCTATGCAGCAGTTCTTGACCGTTGGGGTACTATTGGGGCGGTCGAAATAACAGCTTTGGTCGGGTATTATTCGATGGTTGCTATGACATTGAATGCCCACCAGATCCCTCTGCCTGATCATATCCCAGCAGAGCTGAATAGCGATCCACCGTCGCGCAGTCCGCTGCCAACCTCTTCAAGAGATACGGCGGTCGAGTGACCCGCAAGACGGTGCAGGTGGTTCTTGCTCCCCAAGGGCAAACTATAATAAGCTAGCACAACTAGTTGTTGCATCGTTGACTTGGATCAGATTGCTTTCGTCTAAATTGGAGAGTTCGTGTCAAAACCAGTTAAGCCATCCCAGGCCGCCACGGCCATTCGAAAAAGCGCTGTCGCGCGCTACCTTCAGCTTGCCGCCCTGTTTCGCCGGCGGATTGAAACCAATGAATGGCCCGTAGATTCGCGCATTCCAACAGTTGAAGAACTATCCAAAGAATGCGGAGTCGCAAATATGACGATCCGGCAAGCCTTGAGCCTGCTTGAAAAGGAAGGGCTTATCGAGCGTTTCCGCGCCAAAGGAACCTTTGTGCGCAAAAGCAACCGACGTGATCTGTGGTGCGAAGTTCAAACGGACTGGAACGGTCTTTTGATGTCCCGCGACAACGCAGAGATCGAATTGCTGAGCACGCAAACAGGTGTCAATCCGTCAAGTTACCCAGCCGATATCGGGGCACTTGCGCCATCCTACCTGCACCTACGTCGCCGTCACCGCAGGGATGACGAAACCTTTTTGCTTGCGGATGTTTATATTGACGCACGCCTGAGCGACAAGATCGACCCAACGGATTTCACGTCAAAGACCTCGATGCGGCTGATTGCAGATATACCGAACCTCAAAATCGTGGATGCTCGACAGATACTGACAATCGGATCCGCCGACCCGGAAGTCAGTGAATTGCTTGGCGTATCGCTGGCCGACCCGATTGCCTATGTGCAGCGGATCGCTGTGGCCGAAGACGGCACCGTCGCGCTTTTGGCCGACGGGATATATCGGGGAGATATGGTGCGGGTTGAGATCAAGCTGACCTGATTTTAGGCTTCGCCACTGGGCATGTCCTGAAGTCGACGCGCTCGGATCAGATTTCGGATGCCGCCGACAACCGCCCAGATCAGCAGGAAGGCTGACATGGCAAGGAGCGACCCGGTTAGCGGGTCCGAGATCATCCGCATCGGATCGCCCCGCGCCATCAGCATGGCCCGGCGCAGGTTTTCTTCCAGCATCGGCCCCAGCACAAACCCAAGGATCAACGGCGCCGGCGAATATCCAGTTTTTATCAGCATATAGCCAAGCCCGCCAAAGATCACCACAAGGCTGACATCGAAGGCGCTGGTGCGCATGGAGAAGACACCGATGCAGATCATGGCGATCACAACCGGGTAGATGTATTTGTACGGAAGTTGCAGCACCCTGACCCAAAGACCGATCAGCGGGATGTTGAGCACTATCAGAAACAGGTTCCCGATCCAAAAACTCGCAATCAACCCCCAAAAGATCGTTGGATGATCCGAGATCAGCAGTGGTCCCGGCGTGATCCCGTGGATCATCAATGCGCCCAGCATGATCGACATGGTGGCGCTGCCGGGGATGCCGATGGTCAGGGTTGGGATAAAGGCCGTCTGCGCCGCAGCATTATTGGCGGATTCTGGCGCGGCCACGCCCCCAATCGCGCCATTACCAAAGCGGGTCTTGTCCTTGGCCACACGGATCTCTGTGGCATAGGCCAGGAAGGCTGCGATCACGGTGCCTGCGCCCGGTAGCGCCCCTAGAAAACCACCGATCGTGCTGCCTCGTGCCATCGGAGCCAGCGTCGCCCGCATGTCTGCCCGGGTCGGCATCATCGAGCGAAACGAGACCTTCTGCGTGATCTTGCGGGTCTTTGCGTCGCGAATGGAACTGACGACCTCTGCCACGCCAAACAGCCCCATCGCCATGCCCACGAGGCTGATCCCGTCGCGCAGTTCCAACAAGCCGAAGGTGTAGCGGAAATCGCCGGAGATCACATCGGTGCCAACCGTGCCCAAGAGCAGACCCAGGACCACCATCATCAATCCCTTGATCACCGAGCCGCCACCCACCGTCGCCGCCGCAACGAGCCCCAGAAGCATCAAGGCGAAATAGTCAGCGGGGCCGAAACTCAACCCGATCCGTGCAATGCCCGGACCAAAGCCCATCAGCGCAACAATCCCCACAGAGCCCCCGATGAACGAAGCCATCGCGGTGACAAACAAGGCCACCCCGGCTCGTCCCTGCTTGGCCATTGGGTTCCCATCAAGGCAGGTCACCGCCGCCGAAGGCGTGCCGGGCAGGTTCAGCAGGATGGAGGTGATAGACCCCCCGTATTCCCCACCATAATAAATGCCGCCCAACATGATAAGCGCCGTGGTGGGCTCCAGGTAGAAGGTCAAGGGCAACAACATGGAGATCGCGGCCAGAGACCCAAGCCCCGGAAGCACACCGATGAACGTGCCCAGAAAGACCCCCAAAAAGCAGTAACCGAGGTTCGTTAACGTAAAGGCGGTGGCAAAGCCAAGCTGAATGTTGTCCCACATGGTCAGAGCCTCCATTGCAAAAGCGGCAAAGCCATGCCGAGCAGTTGGGTGAACAAAAGCCAAGCGCCGATACAGGTGAACACCGATAGGATCAGCGCCGGTTTCCAGCCATATCCCCGCTCAGACAAAGTCGAAAGGCCGACCACCACCGCAAATGCTGGGATCAGGCCAAACAGCGCAATCGTGATGGCAAAAGCGGCGACCGAGCATAGGATCGCCGCCAACGAACGCCAATCCAGAGGCTCCGGGCTCTGCGCCTCGGGCATCAGGACAGAAGATACGCCTTCGGCCATCGCCAGCACGAAGAGCAGGCCGGATAGGACAACCGGGAAGTATCCCGTTCCCATGCGACGCGCAGAGCCAAATTCGTAATCGAGACCGATCACAAAACCGATCAGCCCGATGCCCGCAAGAATGATCGAGACGACAAGGCGGAGGGAGTGGGTTTTCATGGCCAATTCCGATAGTGCAAAGAAAAAGGGCGGCATGAGCCGCCCCATAGTTAGTGATTAGGATCAGTTGGTCGGAACTCCCGCGGCTTCGATCACTTCTTGCCACTTGGTGCGCTCATCGGCGTGGAACTGCACCGCGTCTGCAGGGCTGGTGAGCGTCGGCGCCAACCCTTTACTGGAATAGGCCTCAAGTACCGCTGGATCTTGCATCGCGGCGTTTAAAGCCTCCGACAGCTTCGCCTGCACATCCGCCGGTGTGCCTTTGGGCGTCACGAGAAGGTTCCAGAGCGTCGCGGTGTAGCTCCCAAACCCACCCTCGATCACAGTCGGCACTTCCGGCATCAACGGCGAACGTTCCGGCGACGACACGGCAAACGGATACATTCCCTTGGCGCGCACCTGCTCTGCCGCGCCCGGCGTTGTCAGCATGGCAATATCCACATGACCGCCCAGAACGTCGTTCATCAAAGGCGTGTTCCCTTTGTAGGGAATATGCAGCATGTCAAAACCGGCAACTGTCTTTAGGTACTCCATCGCCAGATGCCCCGGCGTGCCAACACCGGAGGTGCCATAGGTCAGCGCCTCGGGGTTTTCCTTGGCGAAGGCCACAAGCTCCGGCAGAGTGGTGGCCTCCAAGCCATTCCGGCCGGCAATCACCAGTCCCAGCGTGCCCATCACACCGATGATATCAAGCTGCGTGTCGATGTCATATCCCGGCTCTCGGCCAAGTGCGTCAATAAGGATCGACGCGCCAACGCCACTGACGCCAAGCGTGTAGCCGTCGGGATCAGAGCTTGCCACATGACCAATGCCCACCGTCCCACCGGCCCCTGCGCGGTTTTCGACTACGACAGGCTGACCCAAAGTGCCGGTCATGTGTTCGGCCAGAATGCGCGCCACAACATCTGTCGAGCCACCCGGCGGAAAGCCAACGACCAGCGTGACTGGTTTGCTTGGATAGTCCTGCGCAGCGGCAACTCCGGCTCCAAGCAGCGCAAGCCCCCCAATCGCGATGGCTGCCAAGCGACGACGGGTAAAGTTTGTATTCATACGTGACATTGTTTCATCCTCCCAGATCTTATGGTGTAGGCCTAATTGCAAGACCCATCATAAAGCTATCTTTATAGCTTATAGTGGGTGAACCTGAAGGCAAGAGAAATTTTCACCCTCTTTTATCTGGAAAGCACAATAAGACCGACGGATCGCACCCCTCAAATATGCCACCACCAACGCTTGAAAACGGAGCAATCAAACAATGACCATCAAAAGACAAACACGCCGCGAGATTCTTGCATCTGGCATGGGAGGCCTTGTCGCGACCACAGCACATCATCTTTATGCTGCGACACTGACGCCTGGTGCCACCGAAGGGCCCTTCTATCCGACACCCTCCATGCGCCGGACTGATGTGGACAATGATCTGGTTAAGATCGTTGGGGCGGTGCGCGAAGCTGGTGGCGACGTGATCACGCTCATTGGGCGTGTGCTGGAAAAAGATGGCGCCCCGCTGGCCGAGCGTCGTATCGAAATCTGGCGCTGTAACATCAGCGGAAAATACCCGCATAGCGGTGACCGACAAAACATCGGCGTCGATGCGGCCTTTAAAAGCTTTGGTTATAACATCAAGGGTCCGGACGACGGCTATGTTTTCCGACGATCAAGCCCGTGACCTATCTCGTGCGCGCGCCTCATATTCACGTCAAGTTCTTCGGCGGAACGCGCGAAATTCTGACGATGCAGTTCTACATTCACGGCCATCTAGCCAACAAGCGCGACCGCATTTTTAATCGCCTGCCCGAAAGCGATGCCAAGGCGGTGTCCATGGTCTTCTCCTCGGGCACCGAAGGCGAAGAGACGACGCTCGACGTTGTCGTATTATCAGCTAAGCGCTGCAAGCGCGCCGCTCTTTCGTAACGGCATAGCTAACAAGCATCTCGCGCGGAGCGCATTTCATAAAGAATGGCTTGACGTTTGTCCAATGCGGCCGTCTTGGTCTGGTCGTAGATACTGTTGCCATGGGCATCAATGCCCACAGTCAGGGGCCCCAACCGTTCGGCTTCGATCCGGGCGATCCGGTAATGCGAAATCATTTCTGGCCAGCCAATGCCGGTGACCTCGTGGATCCCCGCCGTGATGATCTGCGCACCGCCACCCAAAAACGCGAGGTAAACGCAGCCTGCTTTTGCCATCGCCTGCGCACATTGTGCACTCAGTCCGCCTTTGCCGCCCGTAGCCCGTAATCCAAGTCCGGAAATAAGACGCGGCATGTGGCCATTGAAACGCGTGCTTGTGGTGGGGTTCATGTAAATGATCCGAAGAGAGCCATCATCGGCCTCTTCGTTCAGACTGCCAAGGTGAAACAGCGCGGCGCCTTTCAGATCGAAGGGAAGGGGCTCTACGCCATCAAGACAGCCCAGCAAGCGATCATGGGTCGGCATGCCCGCCGTCGCATAAATTTCACCACTCAAATAAACTTGATCGCCGATGTTGAGCCTGCGCACGGCATCTTCGCTCAAGGGCAGGGTGAGTTCATGTTCAGTAACACTCATTCGCCCCACTCCATCCGTCCATCGCCCCAAATTTTGACGCTAGTGCGACGGTTGATCCAACAGTTAAACGCCACCGCTACGGGCGTGAAGCCATGCCCGCTGGAATAATCAACATGCACGCCCAGAACAGTCGTATCCCCACCTGTGCCCATCGGCCCAAAGCCAAGGGCGTTGACCGCTTTGAACAACCGCTTTTCCATGGCGGCGATGTCCGGATCAGGGCTGGTTTGCCCAATCGGCCTTAGAGTTTGCTTGGAGGCCATTCCCGCACAGTGATCAAACGTACCGCCGATCCCAACACCCATCACCACGGGTGGGCAATGCTGGGCCCCTGCCTTGATCGCGACGTCAAGAATATAGGTCTCGATCTCCTCGAGCGTTGGAAAGGTAAACAGCTCTAACGCGGCCCAACGGCCCGACCCAAGCGCCTTCGGGGAGCAGATCATTTCGATATAATCCAGACCGCTTGCGAAGTCATAGCTGACGATGGGCATGTCTTTGCCGTGATAGCTGCGCGCAAGCGTCAAAGGATTGGTGACATGTTTTAGCATGGGCGGGTCGATCGTTTCGACGAGATGTTCATAGCCTGCGCGAATGGCGGCCTTAAAATCGCAGGCCAGCTTCGCGTTTGAGCCAACTTTCACAAAATAGGTTGGCACCCCACTGTCCGAACAGACGAAGCGATCCTTCTTTTCGGCCAGCTCCGCGCTGCGCAGTTGAAGCTCTAGGGTTTGGCGTGCTGTTTCGTTGGTTTCGGTTTTCATAGCCCCCGCAAGCGCGGCTTTTGCATCTGCGGGGACCTTGCGCAGGGCCCTTGAGTAAAGCTCTTTGGTGGCGATCTGGATCATCTCATTCGTTATGGCCATGCCGCGTCCTTTGATCTTAGGGTTTGAATACAGGCTTACGCTTTTCTTGAAAGGCGGCCATTGCTTCTGCGCTGTCTTGGGACGTGGAAAGAGCTTTGGTTTGCCCTTGCTCGAAACGGTAGCCATCGTAGACAGATTGCCCTTCGGTGACTTGGAACGATGCCTTGGCCGCGCGCACAGCTGATGGGCTGGCCTTGGCGATATCGCGCGCGATATCCAGCGCGGTTTCTATCAAGTCTTCAGGCGCGGTGCAGGCCGAAGCGACGCCCATGCGCAACAGGTCCGGGCCATACATTCGCCGTGCGGTCAAAAGCATAAGTCGGGCATCAGATTCGCCTAAATGGCGGCGCACATGGGCGACGCCCCCAGCAAGACCGACGTTCACTTCCGTCATTTGCAGATAACCCTTTTCGGAAAACACCAGAATGTCGCAACACAGTGCTGTTACACAGCCTGCGCCAATGGCAGGCCCATTGACGGCGGCAATGACCGGCTTGTGGCATTCCAGGATGCAATCAAAACTGGCCCGGACCCTGCGATTGTGCGCGGTGTAATTGCCCGGGTCCTGCGTCGGACGTTCTGATAAATCAGCCCCCGCCGAAAACGCTTTGCCCTCGCCCGTCAAAACGATAGCGCGCACGTCCGTGCGATCACCAAGGCTGTCCATAACAAGCTGAATTTCCTCGCGCAGCTTGTTATTCTGGGCATTCACCGGGGGGCGGTTAATCGTCACGACGGCGACATAGTCGTTTACGACAACATCAAGTGCTTCCAACGTCATTTGGTATCTTCCTGAGGGCGAGCAGGTCTGAAAATTGCATCCTTTTCACACAACCAACCTTTTGGCGCAAGCATAAAAACTAATAGTATAGCTTTATACTTTTGATTTAGACAACTCCAATTTCACTACTGTTTAACGAAAGCCTTGGACATCATTAACCATTGCATCAATCAAAAAACTATGTTTATAGCCTATAGGACAAAAGGGAGGCTTAAAATGAACATCACAAAATCAATTCTTATTGCTGCGACAAGCACTGGACTTGCGGCGACTTCGGCTTTGGCAGATTCTTGTCCCGCTGGATTTCCAGCAGACAATGTGAATTTCTACGTCGGCTACGGTGCAGGCGGCGGAACCGATACGGTTGCACGCAAGGTTGCGGCCGATATTGAAGCAGCAACAGGCTGGACCATTGTTGTCGACAACAAACCCGGAGCAAGCGGGGGCGTTATGGCGCGCGGGCTTCTTGACGGGGCAGCGGATGGCCTTACAGTCGGCGTAGTGAGCAATACAACCGTTGCGATCAACCCCCACGTCAACGCAGATATCGGCTATACCCACGATGATTTCGGGTATCTTGGCACTGGCATGGTCCTGAACTACGGTCTTGTGACTTTGGAGGAAAACGCATTCGACACGCTTGAGGAATTTGTGGCGATGGCGAAGGAAAAAGGCCGTGCAACTGTATCGGTCGGTGCATCAAGCCATACAATCGCAGTGGACACGCTCGCCGAGCATTACGGTATCAATCTCGTCGCCGTCCCTGGCAAGGGATCAGCTGCGGCATTGCAAGAGGCGTTGGGTGGGCATGTTGATGCAACCATTCAAGGCGCGGCCCATGTTCCGCAAATTGAAGCCGGTAAGATGGTGCAGTTGGCAACGCTGACTGCTAATCGCGCGCCCTATGCGCCTGACACAATGACTGCAGTTGAAAGTGGCGTCGATCTTTCCATCGAGGGCCACATCATTTTCATCGTGAACAAAGATGCACCAGCCGAGATACAATCTTGCCTTGCCGAGGCGTTGGCGGATGTAACGAGCTCGCCAGATTATGTCGATTTCCTCGCTGGTCGCTCAACTGTTCCAGGCAACATGGGACCAGAAGGCACAGCTGAATGGGTTGCGACCGCATCTGCTTTCTATGAAGCGAAGCTGGCAAATTGATCAATGCTGATCGCATTCAGGGCTTTGTCGTCTCTGGACTTGGTGCCGCACTTTTGCTGTGGCTGGTCCCGAACTATGTGACGTCAATGCCCGGCGATCCGCTAAATCCCGCGTTGTTTCCACGCGCCGCGGGATGGATTCTCCTCGTTTTGGGGGGTGTGCAGATCATATTGGCGCAACCGGGTGCTTCAGTTCCACGTAAAGCCGAGGTTTTCGGCTTTACGTGTTTTATTGTGGCTTTAGCTGTTGCTGCATTGCTGCTTCCCGTTGTCGGTTTCATTCCGGTGGCCTGCGGCTTGATGGTTGCAAGTCTCGTACTATTGCGTGAACGCAGGCCTGTCTGGGCCGCGATAACGTTGATCGGAGTGCCATTCTTCGTGTGGTTCCTGTTCACCGTTCTCCTGACGCGCTCCCTGTCATAACTGTACCCAAAGGCGCCTATTATGGTTGATTTCTCCCTTCTCCTCGCCGGATTTGCGGACGTGTTTACGCTGACAAACATGCTGTTCATTTTGGCCGGCGTGGCGCTTGGCCAGATTGTCGGAGCTATTCCCGGGCTCAGCATTATTATGGCATTGGCCATTGCCGTGCCGCTAACCTACGGGCTTGATACCTTGGCCGCGATTTCCTTCCTGATTTCGGTCAATAAAGGCGGTACGGTTGGCGGCGCGATACCGGCCATTCTGCTCAATGTGCCTGGATCGGCGGAATCCGCGGCGACGACGATGGATGGTCACCCGATGGCCAAAAACGGAAAACCGATGAAAGCGATGAAATACGCGCTTTACCATTCGGTATCCGGCGACATTGCCAGTGATATCGTTTTGATCCTTCTGGCCGCACCTTTGGCGATTGTCGCCCTAAAGATGGGTCCGGTTGAAATTACTGCCCTGATGATCCTGGCCTTTACTGTGATCAGCGGATTGGTCGGAGACTCTATGATAAAAGGGCTTATCTCTGCGGCCTTTGGTATCTTGATCGCCACGATTGGCCTTGATCCGGGAATGGCGACACCGCGGTTCACCTTTGGCCTGCTCGAGCTTTACGAAGGGGTGCCATTAACGGCTGTCAGCATCGGTGCCCTCGCCATGAGCGGGGTACTGGTCGGATTGCTGGGCATGCGCGGATCTGAGGGCACCCAACACTCAGCAATTTCGATCAAGGGTCGATCACGCGCAGACAGCACCGTGACTTTTGCTGAATTTTGGGCGAACCGTTTTGTCGCCCTACGTGCCTTTGTTATTGGAACGATCATTGGCGCGATCCCCGGACTTGGATCCACAACGGCCGGATTTTTGAGTTATTCCGTCAACAAGCAAGCGGCCAAAGACCCGGAGTCCTTCGGTAAAGGCGATCCACGCGGTATCGCGGCGTCCGAGACGGCGAACAGCGCCGTGGTCGGCGCAAACCTGATCCCGTTGCTGACCTTGGGCATTCCCGGCAATATCGCCGCCGCGCTCCTGGTCTCAGCCTTCATCATTCACGGCATCCAACCCGGACCCTTGCTTTTCGAACAACAGGCCCAACTGGTTTACGGCATGTTTGGCGCGATGCTTGTGGCCAATTTTTGCAATCTCGGGATAGGTCAATTCGGCATGCGGTTCTGGGCGATGATCGTTTCTGCGCCCGGAACGGTGATTTATCCGGCAGCCATGCTCTTGTGCTTTGCTGGGTCCTTCGTGATTACGGGCGCAACCTTTGGCGTCTTCGTGATGATCATCGCGGCGGTCTTTGGGTATTTGATGCGTACCCTTGGCTACTCAATCGTCGCCTTTATCGTGGCGTTCCTGTTGACTCCCCAGCTTGAAAGCGCGGTTGTCAGGGCGCGGCTTATCACTGGCGACGATCCTGCACAGCTTCTAAGCCACCCAATCGCGTTGATATTGGTAGCCATGTCTGTTGGGTCAATCCTGTATCTTGGACCACGTAAAAAGAAGCCATTGGACATCGAAATGCCAACGCCGACGGGCCAATAAAAGTCGCAAAACCAGCGAACCTTTTATCAAGTGCTGACGTCAG
>NZ_JBDMZG010000001.1:0-7418 GCF_039769035.1 Pacificibacter sp. | reverse complement strand
TTGATGAAGGGGGATCTGACATGATCGATACCCTGATGCAGCCGTTTCAATTTGGGTTCATGCAAAACGCCTTTTGGATCATCGCATTGATCGCGCCGCCAACTGCGCTTTTGTCGTGCTTTTTGGTGCTCAAGGGCTGGGCCTTGATGGGCGATGCTGTGAGCCACGCGACGCTTCCAGGCATTGTTTTGGCGTGGATCTTGGGATTGCCCTTGATCGTTGGCGCGTTTGTTGCAGGCATGGCCTGCGCAGTGGCGACAGGGTATTTGTCGGATCATAGCCGCGTGAAAAAGGACACCGTGATGGGCGTTGTTTTTTCCGGCATGTTTGGGCTTGGCATCGTCATGTACACGTCAATTACGACCAACGAGCATCTCGACCACGTGTTGTTTGGCAATATGCTGGGCGTGGGCGCGCAAGACCTTTGGGTCGCTGGCAGCATTGGTGCGTTGGTGACGGTGTTCTTGGTGCTCAAATGGAAAGACTTGCTGCTGCACGCCTTTGATCCTGCGCAGGCGCAAGCATCGGGCCTCAACACTTGGATTTTGCACTACGGCTTGCTCGCGGCTCTGTCGTTGGTGATTGTCGCGACGCTGAGTTCTGTGGGCTTGATTTTGGCTGTCGCTTTGTTGGTCACGCCCGGCGCGATTGCCTTTTTGGTCGCGCGCAGTTTTGGGCCGATGATGATAGTCTCGGTCGCTGTGTGTGCCTTTGCCATGAGCGCGGGCACCTATGCGAGTTTCTTTTTGGACAGCGCGCCTGCACCGACGATTGTTCTTATTCTCACGGCTGTGTTCATTGTCGCCTTTGTGCGCCGGATGATGATCACGAAACGCATGTCGCAAATCGCCGCGCGCGCGGCTGTTTGAAGGTGCTTTAGGCCCAAAGTTTGGGCGGGCAGAGCCCTTGTCGGCAAAATGCTAAAGCCGTGTCATGCAAGGGTCATATTGGGTGTCCAAAGCTTAACGCGCATTCGCTGTTGAATGCAGCTTGGGTGAGACATCAATCATGGTTGAATTTAATCCATTGTCTTTTGTGCTTGGTTGTTTGTTTGAGCCGTCAAAGTCGGGAATTCGCGCGACACTGCGGTTGGGGTTTCGGGCGTTGCAGCGTGCAATTGCGCAAAAATAGTCCTGAAGTAAAAATCGAGCGTGGCAGTCCACAGTGAAACAATCGGGGGGTGCGTGTCCCTCAGATGTGGCGATTTGCGGATCTGATTTTTGATCATTTGCTACGTGCGGCATCTTATGCGCGCAGGTGGCTTACTGCGATATACGATGCGGTGACAAATTTGTCCGGCATCGGTGGACTTATCCCGTGGTGATAGGGGCACTTGGTGGCTGATGGATATGGAACGACGCAGTCCATTGATGCGCGGACGCATGCTCGGAACGATTTTCTAACTTGGCATCAGATAATCGCCTTGTGTCTTTGACTGGCATAGGATGAAATAAGAGCATGAAAAAGAATATGTGGAATGTGAAGACCCCGTTTTTCCGACCAATGTGGCGGCGCCTGCTGGCCTGTGTGTTGCCGGCGATTTGGGCTGTGGTGGAACTGACAATAGGCAACCCGATGTTCGGTGTCTTGTTTGTGGCCTGTGCGGGCTATCTCGCGCACCAGTTCTTTATTGTGTTCAATCCGGATGACTATACACGCCCACCGGATGTCTAAGCTTTCACAACGACGGGCGGCGACTCGTATTTTGAACTTGTCCTGCCCAGATTTGCATGTGCAGCCCATTTGCGAGGCCTCTGTGAGCGTGATGTAGCGCTATTCTTCGCTTGCATGGACTAAGATTTGTGACCGGTAAATGAGTGATATCAAGCCGATTATGATAAAATTGTCTGAAAATCAGCATATCGGTTTGCACTAGCTTGAAAAACAAAAGAACATTGCGCAAGTACAAGACTTCTTGCGCTCTTGCGGCTCCTCGATGGTCTTACTAAGACTCGAGTAATATTTCCGCGCTAACCATCAAAAAGACAGATTAGAGGCAGCGACTGATGAAAGACCCGATTGATACATACATGAACACGCTCGTTCCAATGGTTGTGGAACAAACCAGCCGTGGTGAGCGCTCATATGACATTTTCTCACGCCTGCTGAAGGAACGGATTATTTTCCTCAACGGGCCAGTGCACGACGGCATGTCGTCGTTGATCTGTGCGCAGCTTTTGTTTCTTGAGGCGGAAAACCCGACCAAAGAAATCTCAATGTACATCAATAGCCCTGGCGGCGTTGTGACCTCTGGACTGTCGATCTACGACACCATGCAGTACATCCGCCCGAAAGTGTCCACCTTGGTCATGGGGCAGGCCGCATCTATGGGGTCGCTTTTGTCGACTGCAGGCGAAAAAGGCATGCGTTACGCGTTGCCGAATTCCCGCATTATGGTGCACCAGCCATCTGGTGGCTACCAAGGGCAGGCGACGGATATCATGATCCACGCCCAAGAAACGCAAAAGCTCAAAGATCGTTTGAACGAAATCTACGTCAAACACACGGGTCAAAAAATGAAAGCCGTCGTCGATGCGCTTGAGCGTGACAACTTTATGTCGCCACAAGACGCAAAAGACTTTGGTTTGATTGATGACATCGTGGAAACACGCGAGCCGCTTGCCGATCCGGCTTAAATTTTAGCGATCCTGCCTGTGCTGTGTGCACAGGCGGGATTTTGGCATTGTGCCCGCAAAACGGCTGTCCTACACTTCTTGAAAGACGCCTATTTGTTGATCCACTTTGGGTCAACTTTACCAAATTCAAAGGCCACAGGCCTTAGGGGAAACGAATGACGAACTCGTCCAGCGGTGACAGCAAAAATACGCTCTATTGCTCTTTCTGTGGAAAAAGCCAACATGAAGTGCGCAAGCTCATTGCAGGGCCGACAGTGTTCATCTGTGATGAGTGTGTCGAACTTTGCATGGATATCATCCGCGAAGAAACCAAATCTTCGGGTTTGAAAGCTTCCGAAGGTGTGCCTTCTCCAAAAGAAATCTGTGGTTTCCTTGATGACTACGTGATCGGTCAATCTACCGCCAAGCGCGTGTTGTCCGTTGCTGTTCACAACCACTACAAACGCCTCAATCACGCCAGCGATGGCTCGGGCGATATCGAATTGTCCAAGTCCAACATCTTGCTGATGGGACCGACTGGCTGTGGTAAAACGCTTCTGGCACAAACACTTGCGCGCATTCTTGATGTGCCGTTCACCATGGCTGATGCGACCACATTGACCGAAGCGGGCTATGTTGGCGAAGATGTTGAAAACATTATTCTCAAATTGCTTCAGGCGTCTGAGTACAATGTTGAACGGGCGCAACGCGGCATCGTTTACATCGATGAAGTCGACAAAATCACCCGCAAATCCGACAACCCGTCGATCACACGCGATGTGTCGGGTGAGGGCGTGCAGCAAGCGCTGCTGAAAATCATGGAAGGCACCGTTGCCTCCGTGCCTCCTCAAGGCGGTCGCAAGCACCCACAGCAAGAATTCTTGCAAGTGGACACAACGAACATCTTGTTCATCTGTGGCGGTGCGTTCGCGGGTCTGGATCGCATCATTGCGCAGCGCGGCAAGGGCACGTCCATCGGCTTTGGTGCTGACGTGAAAGAATCTGAAAGTCGCGGTGTTGGCGAACTGCTTGGCGAACTTGAGCCAGAAGATTTGCTGAAGTTCGGTTTGATCCCTGAATTCGTCGGTCGTTTGCCTGTTCTTGCGACACTTGAAGATCTCGACGAAGACGCATTGATCACTATTTTGACACAGCCAAAGAACGCATTGGTCAAACAGTACCAGCGCTTGTTTGAGTTGGAAAAAACGAAACTGACCTTCACTGAAGACGCATTGTCTGCCATCGCCAAACGCGCGATCGAGCGTAAAACCGGTGCACGTGGTTTGCGTTCCATCTTGGAAGACATCTTGCTCGACACGATGTTTGATCTGCCAGGCATGGATAACGTCAGCGAAGTTGTGGTCAACGAAGACGCTGTGAACACTGCGGCGCAGCCTTTGATGATCTATTCCGAGGAAGAACAAAAAGAAGCCAACGCGGGTTAAGCGCAGCTTCGATGATTGAAATTTGGGCCCCTGCACGCATGTGCTGGGGCCTTTGTCTTTTGCGGTGTGTTGTGGCGCGATAAGTACACACGTAGATCGCGAGAATTGGCCGGTTGTCCCCGTGTTTGCTGCCAATCCTCTGGACCTTGCGGGTACAATGGTTCATAGAAAGAGCAACACAATTCGAAAGGCTTCCCAATGGGCATTCTGAACTCTGCTTTGCGCGCACTGGTCTGGTGGAAAGATCAAACGCTCGGTACTCAAATTTTTACATGGCGTAACGGCATCAAAGTTGGCGACGACGCGCAAGGTAATATTTATTATCGCGACAAGGACGACAAAAAGCGTTGGGTCATTTACAACGGTGAAGTCGAAGCCTCTCGCATTAGCCCTGATTGGCACGGCTGGATTCACCACACGTTTGACGAAGCGCCTGGCACCACACCACTTGAGCACAAGGTTTGGGAAAAGCCACACGTTGACAACCAAACAGGCACTGCTGCGGCTTACGCGCCTGCTGGGTCCATCCGTCGCGCGCGTCCTGCGGACCGTCGCGACTACGAGGCATGGCAGCCCGAATAGATGTCACAAAACAAGACAGAAGTCGCCGTTGGGGCAGGGGTTCTCGCGCTTGCGCTGGGGATCTTGATCTATGCGGGTCAAGCCACTGGATTCGCCAGTGGGTCGGACGACCACTACACTTTGACTGCGTCTTTCCGGTCTGCTGAAGGTGTGGGCGTTGGCACCGATGTGCGCCTCGCAGGCGTTAAGGTCGGCACCGTGACGGATCTGACCTTGGATCACACCAGTTTTCGCGCGGAAGCGGCTTTGTCTTTGGATAAAGACATTGTTCTGCCCGATGATACCGCTGCCTTGATCGCCTCTGAGGGGCTTCTCGGTGGCAATTTTGTTGAGCTTATCCCTGGTGGATCTGCGTTCAACTTTGAAGACGGGCAAGTCATCGCTGACACGCAAGGATCAGTGAGCTTGATCAATCTTCTTTTGAAGTTTGTCACGGCAAGCGGAGACGGATGATGCGCTCAGCTTTGGTTGGATTGTGCTTTGGTTTGGCCTCTGCGACCGCAGTTTGGGCGCAAGAGAACACGCTTGGTGACGACTTTCAAACGGGCATAGATCAAATCATTGTTGCGCCGCTCGACGGAAACGGTGGCCTTTCGTTCGAAGGTTTACAGCGCCTTCCTATGATTGCTGATCAAGACTTCGCCCAAGACATCACCACCGAAACGCGTACCGTGGTGACGGCGGGTTCGGGTTTGAATTTGCGTGCACTCGACAAGCTGACGGGTGACGTGCAAGACCTTCCCATTGCGGTTGGGCAGACCGCAGTCTTTGGGCGCATTTCCGTCTATCTTGCGGATTGCCGCTATCCAGAAGGCAACCCAGCGGGCGACGCTTTCGCCTATCTTTTGGTGACGGCCGAAGGTGAAGACGCGCCGGTTTTCTCTGGCTGGATGGTTGCCTCAAGTCCTGCATTGAATGCGATGGACCATGCGCGTTATGACATTTGGCCGCTCACCTGTAGCACGTTCTGAGGCGTGAGCGGGGTCGGCAAGGCCTCGATGTCGGCGCGGTGTTGCAGCGCCTTATTCAGCAAAACATGATAATCCGCACGCGCAATTTCAATCGCGCCAAGCGACGCCAAATGCGGCGTGATGAATTGCGTGTCAAACAACGTAAAGCCCGTCGCGCGCAGCCTTGCGACCATATAGGCCAGCGCCACTTTTGATGCGTCTGTACGCCGCGAAAACATGCTTTCGCCAAAAAATGCGGTGCCGAGCGTGAGCCCGTAAACCCCACCCACCAAGTCGTCGCCCTCAAACACTTCTAGTGAGTGGCAAAACCCAGTTGCGTGTAGCTGACGATACAGATCGAAAATCGTGTCGTTGATCCACGTCTCAGGTCGATCCGCGCAGCCTTCGACTACGGCGTCAAAAACAGTGTTGAAGCGAATTGTGAACCGTTCGGAGCGGATGGTTTTGGCCAAAGACCGAGAGATGTGAAACTGGTCTAGTGGAAAGATGCCGCGATCTGTTGGATCGACCCAAAACACCTCTGGATCGTCCTTGCTATCAGACATCGGAAAGACGCCATTGGCATAGGCGTTCAGCATCATTTGCGGGGTCAGTGTCACGTGGTCCATAAGGTATCTACCCGCAAGCTCGTGAGAAAGGGAATAGGCAAAAGAAAAGGCCGCCCGAAGGCGACCTTAAATCTGCATGTTCAAAGCGTTAGCTTAGGTTCTTGTCGAGCCACTTTTCCAGCCAGTGAATGTTGTAATTCCCTGTCTGGACGTCCTCTTCTTGCAAGAGCATGTCAAACAGCGGCACGGTTGTGTCGACACCGTCAACGATCAATTCACCCAAAGCGCGGTTCAAGCGCGCCAAAGCTTCTGGGCGATTGCGGCCATGCACGATGAGTTTGCCAATCAAACTGTCGTAGTAAGGCGGGATTGAATAGCCGTCGTACAAGGCGCTGTCCATCCGCACTCCAAGGCCGCCAGGCGCATGGTATTGCGTGATTTTGCCAGGGCAAGGAGAGAAGTTCGGCAGCTTTTCAGCGTTGATCCGGACTTCGATTGCGTGGCCATTGAGCACAAGCTCGTCTTGCGTGAAGGACAGTTTTTCGCCAGCTGCAACAAGGATCTGTTCACGAACAAGGTCTTGGCCAAAAATGGCTTCTGTCACAGGGTGTTCCACCTGCAAACGTGTGTTCATCTCGATAAAGAAGAACTCGCCATCCTCGTAAAGAAATTCGACTGTACCGGCACCTTTGTACCCCATCTCAGCGATGGCATTGGCACAGATGCTGCCAATGCGCGCGCGTTCTTCGGGTGTGATGCAGGGGCCAGGGGCCTCTTCGAATACCTTTTGGTGGCGACGCTGCAAAGAACAATCGCGTTCGCCCAAGTGGACGCCGCCGCCTTGACCATCGCCGAACACTTGAACTTCGATGTGGCGTGGCTTTTGGAGATATTTCTCCATGTACACTTCATCATTGCCAAAAGCGGCTTTTGATTCTGAACGGGCCGTGCGGAAAGATGTTTCCAGCTCGTCTTCGTTCAAAGCCACTTTCATGCCGCGACCACCGCCGCCAGCTGTGGCTTTGATGATGACAGGGTAACCCATCTCAGCGGCCGCTTTTTTGGCGGAAGCCACATCCGGAACGCCACCGTCAGACCCTGGAACAATAGGAATGCCCAGCTTTTGCGCGGTTTCTTTCGCGGTGATTTTGTCGCCCATCTGGCGAATGTGCTCAGCGGACGGGCCAATGAACGTCAGGCCGTGGTCTTCAACGATCTGCACGAATGCCGCGTTTTCAGACAGAAAGCCATAGCCCG